>JBCCLG010000520.1:0-4574 GCA_039027015.1 Acidobacteriota bacterium
CACTGCGAGATCGTCGAGACCGGCAACGAGAGCTGGCGCTTCAAGAACCGCGCCTAACCTGACCGCCGAGGAACGCCTTGAGTTCCTTGTCGTCCCCCTGAAGGAGGGTGAGGTACCGATTCAGTTTGGACATGGCTTCTCTCCAAGTAGGTTGACTCGCCCGGAGCGAACTCATTTCGCTCTGCGGCCACGCTGCCGGATCGAAAAAGAAGCGCGGGTCGGCGCCTCCCGAAGTTAAGCGCCAGACGCGGCGCAGCAAAAAGTCGAGGTCGCTTCGCGAGGTGCCCGATTTGGAGGTCGGGTCGCGCCGAGCGAATCGAGTTCTTGGGATGTAAGAAGCCGTCTCGTGGAAGCGGCTCGGTCGGAGATTGCGAAGAAAATTGAACTCAGTAAAGGGCCTCGACCAGCATAGCAGAATTTTTGTCTTATTTTTTAGTGCAAGTCGGCTGTATTTCGAGCCGGCGGTTCCCGGCTTACGCGCGCGCGGAGCTCCCTCAGGCCTGTCTTCCCCTCGAAGGCCTTCCCGCCGAGCGCTTCTCATGTGCCGCGACCGCTCGGCCTTATACTCAAGGGGCGAGCTCCTTCGACCGAATCCCGACCTCGCGAGGTCGCGACGATCCATTTTCAGGAGATTTTCATGATCCGCCTGCTTGCCGCCGCCAGCGCCCTTGCGCTTGTTGTCTCCCTCCCTGCCGCCGCGCAGGATTTCTCTATCGAGCGCCTCGATCAACACATCCGAACGCTGTCGGACGATTGGTTTGAGGGCCGCGCGCCGGGCACCCCTGGCGAGGATAAGACCGTCGCTTACCTCTCCGGCGCCTTCGCCAGCATCGGACTTCAGCCGGGCGGCGACCTGCGGCCTGACGGCTCGCGCTCCTGGACGCAGGACGTGATTCTCAACCGCTCGACCCTCGTCGAAGCCCCGCAGCTCTCCATCGAGATCGCCGGCGAGCGGGTCGCCATGGTGCAGGATCAAGACCTCGCGGTGCGCTCGCCCGTCAACGGCACGGCGAGGGTCGAGCTGAAGGGCGCGCCCCTGATTTTCGCCGGATACGGCACCCACGCGCCGGAGCGCGACTGGTCGGACTTCAAGGACCTCGACCTCGCGGGCAAGGTGATCGTGGTCCTCGTCAACGACCCCGATTTCGAGGGCGGCGAGGGCGATTTTGGCGGCGAGGCGATGACCTATTACGGTCGCTGGACCTACAAATACGAGGAAGCGGCGCGCCGCGGCGCGGCGGGCGTGCTGGTCATCCACGAGACCGAGCCGGCCAGCTACCCCTGGGGCGTGATCGCCAACGGCAACGACGTGACCCTGGATATCCTGCGCAAAGATCCCGCGGCGTCGCATTCGGCGCTGCAGGGCTGGATGCACGTCGACATCGCCAGCCGGATCCTCGAGGCGGCCGGCACGAGCTACGAGGAGGCCAAGGCCATGGCCCAGCGGCGCGACTTCCAGCCGATGGAGATGGGAGCGACCCTCGACGCGACCCTGGTCTCCAAGAGCGAGGAGATCGCCGCCAAGAACGTCGTCGGCATTCTGCCCGGCACCCAGCGCCCCGACGAGTACATCCTCTTCACCGGTCATCACGACCATCTGGGGGTCGGGAAGCCCGACGCCGAGGGCGACACCATTTACAACGGCGCGATCGACAACGCCACCGGGCTCGCGCTGATGATCGAGATGGGTCGGGCTTTCATCGAGAGCGGCGGAGCCGAGAGGAGCCTCGTCTTCCTCGCCGTGGGGGCTGAGGAAAGCGGCCTGCTGGGGGCGAAGTATTACGCCGCCAATCCGCTCTATCCGCTCGAGACCACGGCCGGGGTGATCAACACCGACGCGCCTGGCGTCCACGGTCCGACCCGGGACTTCTCGATCTCCGGCAGCGCCAAGCTCGGCCTGCTCGACATCATGATCGAGGAGGCGGCCAAGATGGACCGGAGCTACTCGCCCGATCCCAAGCCGGCTGCGGGCAGCTTCTTCCGCTCCGATCATTTTGCCTTCGCGCAGGTCGGCGTCCCGGCGGTCAGCTTCCGCTCGGGCAGCGACCTCGTGGAGGGCGGAACAGAGCGGGCGGAGCAGATCGCGGCGGACTATGCCGCGAATCACTACCATCAGCAGAGCGACGAGTGGTCGGCCGACTGGAACCTCAGCGGCATCGTTCGCGACGCTGAATTGATCTACGCGGTCGCCGCTCGGCTCGGGAAGAGCCAAGAGTGGCCGAATTGGGCCGAGGGCAGCGAGTTTAAGTCCCTGCGCGACGCCAGCGCGGAGGCGCGCAAGTAGAGGCCGAAGGGCCGCCGCGCTTGAACGCCTGACCCTCAAGGCACAGGCCCGCCGGCCGCCTCGGCGGGCCCTGTGGCGTCAGAGGAGGTCTTTCTTTCAATGGCCGGCGGTTCTGAGTTAGCCTCCGTCATGGTCGCCAACGCGGGTAGGCACAGCGCGGAGATCTCCCAGCGGCAGAAGCGCCGGGAGCGGTCTTTCGGAAGAGGGGGTGCCCAGCCCTCCGAGCAGGCCGGGCCGGCAAGAGCGCCGAGTTCCGGCGAAGACGCCGTTCGGAAGCGGCTCGAATACTCCCTGGGCCGCATCTATCCGCACCTTGACCCGGGGCAGCTAGCGGCGCGGGTCCTCAGCACGCTGCGTGCTTTCCGGGGCGAGCGTCGGGCCTCTCCGGCGGCGGCGGACGACCCCGGGGAAGACGGGGTGGCCTCTGGCCGCAGGTGGTCCGAAGAGGACGTGATGCTGATCACCTACGGAGACAGCGTCCTGCGCCGAGGCGAGGCGCCCTTGAGCACCCTGTCTGAATTTCTGCGGGGACCGCTCGGCGACGCCTTCTCCGGCGTCCACGTCCTGCCGTTCTTCCCGTCTTCCTCCGACGACGGCTTTTCGGTGATCGACTACCGGCAAGTCGACCCGGAGCTGGGGGACTGGAAGGATCTTCAGGAGATCTCCGCGGACTCGACTCTCATGGTGGACCTGGTGATCAACCACGTGTCGGCCAAGAGCGAGTGGTTTGGCCAGTTCCTGCGCGCCGAGAACCCGGGCAGGGACTACTTCTTGACCCTCCAGCCCGACGCCGACACGTCGACCGTCGTCAGGCCGCGCTCCCATCCGCTGCTTTCGAGCTTCAGGACCGCCGCGGGCGAGCGTCACGTGTGGACGACCTTCAGCGAAGATCAAATCGACCTCGACTTCTCGAATCCCGAAGTTCTCTTCGAGATGATCGACGTGCTGCTTTTCTATCTCGCCCAGGGCGCGCGGTGGGTCCGACTCGACGCGGTGGGTTTTCTGTGGAAGCGGCTCGGAACTCCCTGCATGCACCTTCCCGAGACCCATGAGGTCGTGCGCCTGCTGCGCACGATCGCCGAGGCGGCGGAGCCCAGGGCGGTGCTGATCACGGAGACCAACGTTCCCAACTCGGAGAACCTGAGCTACTTCGGGGACCGCAACGAAGCGCACGCGATCTATAACTTCAGCCTGCCTCCGCTGCTGCTCGATGCGCTGATCCAGGGTCGCTCGCAGCATCTCAACTCCTGGATGACGAGCATGCCGTCGGCTCCCGCCGGCTGCGCCTACTTCAACTTCGTCGCGTCCCACGACGGCATCGGCCTGCGCCCCGCGGAAGGGCTCCTCAGCCGTCAGGATTTGGCGGCCCTGACCCGCACCATGGAGAGCTTCGGAGGCCACCTCAGCATGCGCTCTCTGGCCGACGGCTCGCTGCGGCCGTACGAGATCAACATCTCGTTCTACGACGCGCTGCAGGGCACGGTCGAAGGCCGCGACGATCACCAGGAGGACCGCTTTCTCTGCGCGCAAACCCTCATGCTGGGGCTCGAGGGGATCCCAGCGATCTACGTGCATAGCCTGCTCGCCACCCCCAACGATCACCGGGGGGTCGAGCGCACCGGGCGCGCTCGCTCGATCAATCGGCACCGCTGGCAGGCCGATCTCCTCCTCGAGCGGCTCGCCGATCCGAGCAGCCCCCAGGCCCGGGTGCTCTCGAGGCTCGCCGCCCTGGTGCGCCTGCGCCGCCTGCAGCCAGCTTTCCACCCCAACGCCATTCAGTCCACCCAATACCTGGGCGATCCGCTCTTCGCTTTCTGCCGCCGGAGCCTGTGCGGAGAGCAGATCCTCTTCGCCGTGCACAACCTGACCGCGAAGCCCCGGGCCCTGGCCCTCTCGAGCCTCAACCTCTCCGCCTCGGGCTCCTGGACCGACCTGATCAGCGGCCAAGAGGCCCCGGATCTCGACGGCCAGATCCTGCTCGAACCCTACAGGTGCCTGTGGCTCAGCAGCCGCCCCTCGTGAGGCGTCGGGGCCGCCCGCGCGCTTTCAGCGGGCGTCGGCGGCCACGGCGTCGCGCAGCATCTCGTAGACGTTGGGAACGGCGCTTCCCACCCGGTTCCAGCTGGGCAGAAACGGCGTCTCGTGGGGATTCTCCAAAAAGCTGTCTCCGGCCCGCATCAGGCTCTCGGTAAAGAGCTCGATAGCCATCTCCTCCTGGTGCCGGTCGAGGCTCAGGCCGTTGAAGTCGGCGTCGCTGAAGTATTGCTCCGTCATGTCGAGTGCGGTGCGG
>JBCCLG010000521.1:0-4549 GCA_039027015.1 Acidobacteriota bacterium
AAGGCGGTGAACTCGGCCATGCCGTTGTCCGCCTGAACTTTGGTGATCGCGGCGGTCAGGGTGGTCTTTCCGTGGTCCACGTGACCGATCGTGCCGATGTTGACGTGCGGCTTATTCCGCTCGAACTTTTCCTTGGCCATGTCGTCCTCTGCGCGTTTGCTCTATCGGGTTGAAACGTTGGGGTCTTTTCTGATCCAAAAATCCGTCTGGTCGAGGCAGCCTCAGCCGGCGGCCTTGGCGATGATCTCTTCGCTCACGCCGCTCGGCGCCTGCTCGTAGCTGTCGAACTGCATCGAGTAGGTGGCGCGCCCCTGGGTGAGCGAGCGCACCTGCGTGGCGTAGCCGAACATCTCGGAAAGCGGCACCGTGGCGTTGATGACCTGGGCGTTGGCGCGCGCCTCCATCGACTGCACGCGGCCGCGGCGTGAGTTGAGGTCTCCCATCACGTCGCCCATATAGTCCTCGGGCGTTACGACCTCGACCGCCATCACCGGCTCGAGAAGAACCGGCTTGGCGCGCTTCCAGGCGTCCTTGAGCGCCAGCGAGCCGGCGATCTTGAACGCCACCTCGGAGGAGTCGACGTCGTGGAAGCTGCCGTCATAGAGGTCGACCTCGAGACCGGAGACCGGGTAGCCGGCCAGCGGACCGGTTTCCATAGCCTCTGAGATTCCCTGCTCGATCGGCTTGATGAACTCGCGAGGAATGGCGCCGCCGGTGATCTTGTCGTTGAAGTTGAGGTGGCCTTCCGTCCAGGGGCGCAGGCGGATCTTGCAGTGACCGTACTGGCCCTTGCCGCCCGACTGGCGCTTGAACAGACCGTTGCCCTCGGCTTCGGCGGTGATCGACTCTTTGTAGGCCACCTGCGGACGGCCGACGGTGGCGCCGACGTTGAACTCGCGCACCAGGCGATCGGTGATGATCTCAAGGTGGAGTTCGCCCATTCCCGAGATCAGCGTCTGCCCGGTGTCGTGGTCGGTGTGCACGCGGAAGGTCGGATCCTCCTGCTGCAGCTTGCCGAGAGCCTGGCCCAGCTTCTCCTGGTCGGACTTGGTCTTGGGCTCGATCGACACCGCGATCACGGGCTCCGGGAAGCTCATCGATTCGAGAACGATCTCGTTGTCGGGATCGCAGATCGTGTCGCCCGTGGTCACGTCCTTGAGGCCCACCGCGGCGGCGATATCGCCGGCCCGAACCTCTTTGATCTCTTCGCGCTTGTTGGCGTGCATTTGCAGCAGGCGTCCGACGCGATTCTTGCGTCTCTTGGTGGCGTTGTAGACGCCGCTACCCGCCGCAAGAACGCCCGAGTAGACCCGGAGATACACCAGCTGGCCGATGAAGGGATCGGTCATGATCTTGAAGACCAGGGCCGAGAAGGGCTCGTCATCGGACACGTGGCGAGTGAGGTGTCCCTCGCCGTGAACGTCCGTGCCTTCGACGGCGTCGACGTCGATGGGCGACGGCAGGAGGTCGATCACCGAGTCGAGCAGGGGCTGAACGCCCTTGTTCTTGAAGGCGGAGCCGCACAGGACCGGATGAAGCTCACCGCTGAGAGTGCCGGCGCGGAGGGCCGCCTTGATCTCGTCGGCCGTGATGTCCTCGCCGCCGAGATAGCGCTCCATGAACTCTTCGTTGGTCTCGGAGATGGCTTCGAGCAGCGTCTCTCGAGCGGCCTCGGCGTCGGCCTGGAGGTCGGCTGGAATGTCGACCTCCTCATAGTTCGCGCCCAGGGCCTCGTCTTCGTAGAGGATTCCCCTCATCTTCACCAGGTCGATGACGCCCTTGAGGTCGGCCTCGGCGCCCCAGGGGATCTGAATCGCGACGGGCGAGGCTCCGAGGCGCGACTTCATCATGCTGATGCAGCGATCGAAGTCGGCGCCGACGCGGTCCATCTTGTTCACGAAGGCGATGCGCGGCACGTGGTATTTGTCGGCCTGGCGCCACACCGTCTCCGACTGCGGCTCGACGCCGCCGACCGCGTCAAATACGGCGACGGCGCCATCGAGAACGCGCAGCGAGCGCTCGACCTCGGCCGTGAAGTCCACGTGGCCGGGGGTGTCGATGATGTTGATGCGATGGTCGAGCCAATTGCAGGTCGTCGCGGCCGACGTGATGGTGATACCGCGCTCTTGCTCCTGCTCCATCCAGTCCATCGTGGCGGCGCCATCGTGGACTTCACCGATCTTGTAGGTGATGCCGGTGTAATAAAGGATGCGCTCGGTGGTCGTCGTCTTGCCGGCATCGATGTGGGCCATGATGCCGATGTTCCGGGTTTTTTCGAGCGAGACTTTGCGTGCCATGGTTTCTGATACTCCGCTCGGAGAGCGTCCGCTAAGCGGCGAGGGTCGCCGCTGAGGGTGGGGAGTCGCGGAGGTAGTGGATGCTGTGGATCGCGCCGCCGGGCGTCTGTTTTGTCACGCCGGTTCGGCGGCGGGCTGGCTTACCAGCGGTAGTGCGAAAAGGCCTTGTTGGCGTCGGCCATGCGGTGGGTGTTCTCTTTGGTCTTGATCGCCTCACCGCGGTTTTGCGCCGCGTCCATGAACTCGTTGGCAAGGCGCAGGTCCATGGTCTTCTCGCCGCGCTTTTTAGCGGCGGCGATCAGCCAGCGCATGGAAAGCGCGAGGCGGCGCGAGGGGCGCACTTCGATCGGAACCTGGTAGGTCGAGCCGCCGACGCGGCGGGACTTGACTTCGACCTGGGGCTTGACGTTGTCGATCGCGCGCTTGAAGACCTTCATGGGGTCTTCCTGTGTGCGTTCTTCGATGACCGACAGAGCGTTGTAGAGCAGACGTTCGGCAACCGTTTTCTTGCCGTCCTTCATCACGACGTTGACGAACTTCGTGATGAGCTGAGACTTGTACAGGGGATCCGGCAGGATCTCTCTTTTCGGAACTTCGCGTCGCCTTGGCATCTTTCTCTTCAGCCTCTTGGTCTAGCTTGCGGACTCGCTGTCTGTACGTGCGAATGTGGAATTCGGAATCGGGGCGCTGGCCGGCGGCATCAGGCCTTGGGACGCTTGGCGCCGTACTTCGATCGACCTTGCCGCCGCGCCTCCACGCCGACGGCGTCGAGGGTGCCGCGCACCACGTGGTAGCGAACGCCGGGCAGATCTTTAACGCGGCCTCCGCGCACCAGCACGATCGAGTGCTCCTGGAGGTTGTGGCCAACGCCGGGGATGTAGGTCGTGACCTCGATCCCGTTGGTCAGCCGGACGCGGGCGACCTTGCGCAGGGCGGAGTTCGGCTTTTTCGGCGTCTGGGTGTAAACGCGTACGCAAACGCCCCGGCGCTGCGGTGACTTTTGAAGCGCCGGGCTTTTCGTCTTGGCCTTCTGACGCTGGCGACCTTTGCGCACCAGCTGGTGAATCGTTGGCATACGACCAAATCTCCTACGTTTTCGGCCATGCAGGCACGAAAAGACCGAAGTCTGGGGGCCGGTTCCGGGCCGCGGACATTACCCGTGAAGGGATGCTCCGCCGGAATCGGTTAGAGCTGTAACTGGGCTGGGCTTAGCTAGGTCAGTCTCGGCCATCATCGAGAGGATGTCTCTCGACTGAACCTGCAGGGGCTTTCGCCTTGGGCGGCGGACAATAACATCGCGCGTGGAGCCGGTCAAGGTCGGCGTACGACCCCTCAGCACACGCGGCCCGCACCGCCGTGAGCTGCCGATTGTATACAAAGTTCAGGCTCGTGCAAGGGTCCTTTTCAACTCCCCCTTCGCGCGTCTCGAGCTTCTCGGCCTCCACGGCCCGCTCGGGGACGCTCCGGAGCCCCGTCCGGCGAGGGCGGCCTGTCCAAGAAAGGTGTCCGTGGACATGTCGGACACCTCGGCAGCGGAGTCGCGACGGCTTTGGGGGCCTGTTCCCTGGGCTTTTGCGTCTTCGGATCGGTGGGCACAGCCCTTGCTTTACCTTCTGGCGAAACACGCTGACGCACTTGAGCCGTCGAAGCCGGACCGGGCATCGACGGCCTTTTTTTGTTCGATCTGCGTCTCTCCGGCCTTTTTGTTGAGCAGCGTAGCCGTTGAACGGCCGCTGCGTTTGCTCTAGGCTCCATGGGAGTCCGGACTTTTTCCTTCCGGATCATCTTTTGCTGGAGAGACTGTTTTTTGGCCGACTTTGAATCGTTACCGAAGGTTCCCGCCTGGGCGCTCACCTGGCTTGGCCAGCCCGACATCGCGACGCGGCCGTGCGCCTGGCAGGCCCTCGGCGACGGCTGGCTCAAGCGGCGAATCGAACGCGACAATCTCTCGCTGACCTCCTATTGCCTCGAGGACGCGTTGAATCTCGCCGCCGGGCACTTTGAGGACGCCTGCTATACCGCCTACAGGCGCCTCGCCCGGGACCTCGCCGGCGGCCAGGCGGCCGAACCCGTGAGGTTGTGGAATTACCTGCCCGGCATTCTGGCTCCCTTGGGCGCTCTCGAGCACCGCTACATGGTGTTCAACGCCGGCCGGTTCCGCGCCCTGCGGGAGTGGTTTGGCGTCGAGGCGATGGACGCCCGCATCGCCACCGCCTCGGGAGTCGGGCACCACGGCCGAGATTTTGTCGTCC
>JBCCLG010000522.1:0-4520 GCA_039027015.1 Acidobacteriota bacterium
CCGGCCACCAGCAGGCCCCGCTCGGTGCGGCGACAGGCGTCCGCCAGGCGGTCCAGGGCCGCGGCCTCGGGACGACGTCCCGGCATGGAGGGGCGCGGCGCCGGGCGATCGGGCATCGCCCCCCGGCGCGCCACGGGATACCCGGGGCGCGGAACATAGGCGGCCCCCAGGGGTGTTCTTGGCCGGGGGGTGAGGTGGACCGCCCCGGCCCGCGGCCAGCGGGCGGTCCAGGCGGCCTGAACCGCGGCCCGCCGGGCGGCGCGCAGGGCCCCCGGGCGGGCGCTGGCCGTTCCTAAATCCACGAAGTCACGGGCGTGGTCGCCGAAGAGCTTGAGCTGATCGATCGTCTGGTTGGCCCCGCAGTCCACCAGCTCCACCGGCCGGTCGGCGGAGAGGACGAGCATGGGTATCGACGCCATGGCGGCCTCGATCACCGCCGGCAGGTAGTGGGCCGCGGCGGTTCCGGAAGTGCACAGCAGCAGGCTGGGAACGCCGCTCTCCCGCGCCTGGCCGAGGGCGAAGAAGCCCGCGGCGCGCTCGTCGATCACGTCGTGGATCGCCAAACGCTCCTCGCCGGAGGCGGCGAGCACGAAGGGGGTCGAGCGCGAGCCGGGGCTCAGCACCACGTGCCGGACGCCAGCGTCGGCGAAGGCCGATACCAGCAGCCGAGCCCACGCGAGCTGGGTCTCGGCGTCGCGCTGGCGGCCGTCGACCAAGGAACCTCCTGACGGGCCGGTCAGCCCGAGAGGGCCTGCAGCAGGGTCTGAAGCTTCAGCTCGACCTCGTGCAGCTCGCGAACCGGGTCGGAATCGGCGACGATGCCGGCTCCGGCGTAGAGATAGGCGCGCTCGGGCTGCAGCAGGCAGGAGCGCAGGGCCACCGCCAGCTCGCCGTCCCCGGACTCGTCGAACCAGCCGATAGGCGAGGCGTACCAGCCTCTGGGGTGAGCCTCGCGGCCGCGGATCCACTCCATGGCGGCCTCGGTGGGCACGCCGCCGACGGCCGGGGTGGGGTGGAGCAGCTCGGCGAGGTCCAGCACGTGCCTGGGCTCCTCGAGGGTCCCGACGATGGGCGTATGAAGGTGCAGCACGTCGCGCAGCTCGCGCACGCTCGGGCGCTCGGCGACCTCGAGGCGCGAGCACAGGGGCTCGAGCCGGCGGACGATGGAGTCGACCACCAGCTGCTGCTCGAGGCGGTCCTTGCCGCTGCCGAGGAGCGCCGCGGCGTGTTCGTCACCGCTTTCGATCGAGCCGGCGAGGGCCTCGGTTTCGAGGCGCATTCCCCGCTTGGCGACCAGCTTTTCCGGAGTCAGCCCCACGAAGGTGGCGCCGGGCCGGCTGAACGCGAAGCGAATCGAGGGTCGGCGGTGCTGGCCCAGGCGGCTCAGGGTGCGGCCCAGGGAGCGCCGGAAGGGCAGCTCGACGCGGAATCTGCGGGCGGCGACGATCTTCTCGACCTCGCCGCCGCGAATGGCCTGCCGGATGTCCGAAACCAGCTGGATCCAGGCGGCGTCGCCATCCGCATCGGGCGCGATCTGCGGAAAGCCGCCTCGCTCGACCACCCGCGGCCCGACCCCGGCGGCGTCCATACCGTGAACCAGCGCGCGGGCGCGGGTCGCCCACTCCTCGGCGCCCGCGGCGTGGGCCTCGTCCGCCTGGAGCGTCAGGGTGAGATCCGCGGAATCTCCCTGGCGGCGATACAGCCAGCGGGGAAGGGTGAAGCAGCCGTTGCCAAAGTCCTGCCACGGCGCCAAATCGGCGGCGCCCGCGTCGAAGGCGAGGCCGCCGAAGAAGCGCGCGGGCCTGCGCACGACCTCGCCGATCTCGGCGTGATCGAGCCGGCTGAAGATGCGGCCGGCCTGTGTCCTGAGCTCGGAGAAGCGGCGACCGCCGTCGATCTGCAGGCGGCTGCACACGCCGATGCCGGCGAAGGCCGAGCCGTTGGGCGGATGCCACAGAAAGCCGTGGTCGGCCACTTCGACGCCGACCACCGCCGCGTTCTCGAACAGCCGTTCGGCGGGCACGGCGGGCGCTTCGAAGGTCAGGCTCAAAATGCGGCCCGGGGCGATGCGCTCGATGCGGTCGGCGATGCGGCCGAAAAGATCGTCGCCGACGCCGCGGACCCGCAGCTCCGTAGCCGCCGAGCTGGAGGCGGAGGAGGTGGCCGGGGGCGAAGTCTGGAGCGTCGCTTGACTCATGAGCGCCCCTCCTCGCCGCCGCGCGCTCGCGGCGTGGCGACGAAGAGGCAGTTGGTGCCGAAGGCGAGCGGGCGAACGTCCAGAACCTCGAGGCCGGCGCTTTCCATCAGCCGGGCGAAGGAGTCGGGCGGCGGAAACGCCTCGATCGAGGTCTGGAGATAGCGGTACTCGGGCGCCCGCGAAAGAGCCGCGCCGATTCTCGGCATCACGTGGTGCACGTAGAGCCGCGCGCCCAGGGCCATGGGATTGCCCCGCGCTTCCGTGGCTTCGAGGATGGCGATGCGGCCGCCGGGCTTCACCACGCGGGCCATTTCGGCCAGGCCCTGCCAGCGGTCGGCGACGTTGCGAATGCCGTAGGCGATGGAGAGGCCGTCGAAGGTGTCCGGCTCGAAGGGCAGGCTCTCGGCCTCGCCCTGGCGCAGCTCGACGCGGTTCGCCAGGCCCAGCTCGCGCGCTTTGCCGCGCCCGACCTCGAGCATGTTGGCCGACGGGTCGAGCCCGATTACGTAGCACTCGGGGTAGCGCTCGGCGATGTCGAGGGCCAGGGCCGCGGTGCCGGTGGCGAGGTCGAGCACGCGGGAGCCGGGCTGGAGCGTCAGGGCGTCGACCGTGCGCTTGCGCCAGCCGCGATCCATGCCGAAGGTCATCACCGAGTTGAGCAGGTCGTAGCGCTCGGCGATGCCGTCGAACATGGCTCCCGATCCGGGGCGGATCGGCGCCGCCGCCGCGGGGGCGGGCGAGGGTGTGGGGATGCTGCTCATGGCTGTGACCTCGATCAAACGTCGCGGTCGACGATCGCTTCGGCGACGGTGGCCAGTGCGAGGTGAGCGGGCCCCTGGGGCACGGCCGACAGGGCTTCGATGGCGGTCTGGCTGTGGTGCCTCGCAAGCTCGAGGGTGTCGGCGACGCCGTTCGTGGTCCGGAGAAGGCGCACCAGCTCGGCGGCGATGCGCCGCGGGATGGGGGCGTTCTCCGGCAGGGCCAGAACTTCCTCCACCACCTCGCGCGTGCGGCCATCGCGCTCGAGCGCGAAGATCAGCGGCAGGGTCATCTTGCCCTCCCGCAGGTCGGTGAAGAGGTCTTTACCGGTGCTCTCGGGGTCGCCGGTCAGATCGAGCAGATCGTCGACCGCCTGGAAGGTAACGCCGAGATTCTGGCCGTAGAGGGCCAGGGCGTCCTGGGCCTCGGCGCCCAGGCCACCCGCCACGCCGCCGGCGCGCAGGGCCCAGCGGAAAACCGAGGCGGTCTTGCCCTCGGCCACCTGGAAGTAGGAGTCGCGGTTCATGCCGAGGCGGCCGCGGCACTCGAGCTGCAGAGACTCGGCGAAAATCATCTCTTCGATGACGTCGAGCAGGTCGCCGAGAAGCGTTGGATAGGAGGCTTTCCGGACGCGCCGCAGGGCCTCGATCAGCAGCCAGTCGCCGGCGAAGATGGAGGCGGCGTTGCCGTAGATCGAGCGCGCCGTGGGCGTACCGCGGCGCTGGTCGGCGTAGTCGACCACGTCGTCGTGCAGCAGGGTTGCGGAGTGCACCAGCTCGACGGCGATCGCCAGGTCGAGCGCGCGCTCGTCAAAGCCGCTGCCGAGGCGGGAGGCGAGTGCGAGGCACAGGGGCCTCAGGCGCTTGCCGCCGACGTCGAGGAGGTGGTTGGCGGCCTTGCCGACGCGCCGGGGATGGCGCGGCAGGGAGGCCAGCTCGATTTCGAAGGCGGCGAGGTCGGTGGCGACAAAGCCCACCATGTCATCGATGCGGCCCGCCAGGCCCGAGAGGCCCTGATCGAGGCAGATATTTTCGAGCCGCTCGAGCAGCCCCACGCCTTTGGGAAGGCCGGCGGCCGGCGCCAGGCTGCCGTTTCCGGCGGGGGCGCTGACCACGGTGCCGACCGCGGTCATGGCGGCTGCGGGAGCGACGGTCGCTGCGGGGGGCGCTGCGTGATCGGCCTCGTCTCTAACAGGAGGACGGTAGGCGACCTTCATGGGTTCTCCTTCTCCAGCTCGAATACGGGCTGGGAATTGCTCGTCGAGCGGCCGACGCGCGAGGCGTCGACCAAGAGCTTGAGGCCCAATTTGCTGACCAGGCCTCCTTTGAGGAACATATCGACCATCGAGTCGGCGAGGGCCACCAGACTCTCGAGGGATTCAAGGCGTTGGCGAAAGATCTCGGCTTCGTTCGAGCGGTCGGACTCGAGGAGCGGAATCCACTCTCTGAGGTGTTCGAGGACCGGGTCCCACTCGCGGCGCTTGCGGATTTGAACGATGTTGCGGACGACCTTTTCGAGGTCGGTGGCCGGTCGGTGATAAACCCGGCGGGAGCCGGGCAGTTTC
>JBCCLG010000523.1:0-4519 GCA_039027015.1 Acidobacteriota bacterium
ACGCGCTCCGCGAGGAAGAGGCGGGTCTCGGCGACGCGGACCGGCAGGCTCTGCGTCGCACCCTGGCGATGACCTTTCTCAACCTCGCGCGCTACGACGAGGTCACACGCCTCCTCGAGTCGGACCCGAGCCGGCCGGAGACGCCGGCCCTCGAGTTCACCTACGCCCTCGCCCTGGTGCGCTCGGGCCGAGCCGCGCAGGCTGGACCGATCTTCGACCGGCTGCTCGCCAGCGGCAGCGCCTGGCCCGCGCTGCACGTGCTGCTCGGTCAGGCGCGCGCCCAGGAGGGCGACTTCGAGGCCGCCGAAGCGGCCCTCCGCCACGCCCTTACCCTCGATCCCCAGGTCGCCGAGGCGCACTCCACCCTCGGCGATTTGATGATGCGCCAGGGTCGACTGGAGGAGGCCGAAAGCGCCCTTCGCGCCGAGCTCAAGGCCCATCCCGAAGACCGGGACGCGCGCTACTTGCTGGCCACGGTGCTCGATCTCCACCGCAAGCCGCGGGCGGCGGAAGCCGAGCTGCGCCTGCTGCTCGACCGCAGCCCGCGCCACGGCGGGGCGCGCTACCTGCTCGGCAAGGTCCTGCTGTCGGGCGGCGACGCGGCCTCGGCGCTGGAGCAGCTGGAGGCGGCGGTGGCGATCACGCCGCAGGACGAGGGAGCGCACTATCAGCTCGGCCTGGCATACCAGCGCTCCGGTCGCGCCGAGGATGCGAGCCGCCATTTCGCGCGCTTTCGCGAGCTGAAGGCCGCGGGGCGGGAGCCGGCGCCGTGAAGCTCTCTTTGACGCCATTGGCGGGCCTTCGCGCCGCGGCCCTGGTGCTCCTGCTCGGCTTCGCGGCGGCGCTCCCCCGGCCTTCCCACGCCACGCCGCTGCGCGCCGCCATCGACGCCCTCGAGCGCGGGCGGCTCGCCGAGGCGGAGGCCGAGGCGAGGCGGCTGGCTGCCGAAACGGGTCACGCCGACGCCTTCGATCTTCTCGGGCTCAGCCTGGTGCGCCAGGGGCGGACGGGCGAGGCCCGGGAGGCCTTCGAGGGAGCCCTGGCGCGGGACCCGGACCACGTGGGCGCTCTGCAGCATCTGGCGCGCCGGTATCTCGGGGCCGGCCGCGAGGCCGAGGCGCTGCCGCTGCTGCGCAGGGCCTACGCCGGCGGCGCGCCGGCGGCCATGGAGCTCGATCTCGCGCGCCGGCTGGCCCAGGCCGAGCTGGCGGGGGCGCGAAGGGACGCCGCCGAGCCCCTCCTGCGCGCGATCGACGCGCGCAGCGAATCCGCCTGGGCGCTTCTGCAGCTCGCCCGGCTCGAGTCGGCTCGCGGCAGGCCCCGCGGCGCCCTGCCCTTTCTCGAGCGCGGCCTGAGGCTGGCCCCCAACTCCGAGCGTCTGCTGGCAACCTACGCCCGGGTGGCGGTGGCCGCTGACGAAACCGGGCAGGCCATCGGCGCTCTCAAGTCGCTGGTGCGGCTTCATCCCCAAAACGGCGAGTACGCGGCGCTGCTCGGCGCTCTTCGGCTGCAGATCGGCGATTTGACGCACGCGGTGAGCGCCCTCGAGCAGGCGCTGCCGCTGCAGGAGAATCCCTCCAAGACGCTTCTCGCCCTCGGCCTGGCGCTCAACGGACTCAAGGAGTACGAGCGCGCCGCCCTCGCCCTCGAGCGAGGTTTGCGCTCGGCGCCGGAGGATTTAGAGCTCCTGGCCGCCCTCGCCGAAACCCGCGAGGGCCAGGGCCGACCCGAGGACTCCCGACGCCTGGCCGAGAGGGTGGTGCAGCAGCAGCCCGAGCACCCCGTAGCGCTCCTCGCCCTCGGCCTGGTGGCCATGCGGGAGGGCGATTTTCAGGCCGCCGCGCGCTCGCTTGAGGCCTCGGTTGCGGCGGCTCCCGGTCAGCCCAAGATTCACTATCAGCTCAGCCTGGCGTACTCGCGACTCGGCGAGTCTCGGAAGGCGCAGGAGCAGCTGACGCTCTACCGCGAGGCCCTCGCCACGCTCGAGCAGCAGCGCCTCGATCTCGCCGGCGAGGCTTCGCCGTGACGGGTGCCTCGGAGGATTCCTTATCCATGAAGTCTCGATCCGCCTTGATTCAGCCGACCCGCACGCTCGTTCTGGGCGCTTTTTTTCTCAGCCTTCTCACGGCGGCGCTCGCGAAGGCCCAGGAGAATAGGCCGCGCCAGGCCGGCGCCAAGCCGGCGGCCGGGGCCTCGGACCGAGACCCGGCGATCGTTTTCGAGGACCTCACGCGCCAGGCCGGCATCGACTTCGTGCACCGCTCGGCGCCCGAGAAGAAGTACATTCTCGAATCGATGAGCGGCGGAGTTGCGGCCCTTGACTTCGACTCAGACGGCTGGCTCGACCTCTACCTCGTCAACTCCCTGACGGTGCGAACGGCCGATCGGC
The DNA here is from genome assembly GCA_039027015.1 of Acidobacteriota bacterium. GTDB lineage: Bacteria > Acidobacteriota > Thermoanaerobaculia > Multivoradales > J023 > JAUIJL01. The sequence goes on from JBCCLG010000523.1 coordinate 2,390, forward strand.
CCGAGACGGCGCCCAGCGCGCTCTACCGCAACCGCGGCGACGGCACCTTCGAGAACGTCAGCGCCAAGGCGCGGGTCGACCAGGTCGGCTGGGGCGTCGGCGTCTGCGTGGCGGACGTTGACGCCGACGGCCATCGGGATCTCTACGTCACCGCGGTGGGCCGCAATCGCCTCTACCGCAATCTCGGCGACGGCACCTTCGAGGAGGTCGCCGAGAAGCTTGGGATTGCGGCCAGCGGCTGGTCGGCGGGGTGCGGATTTGCGGACTACGACCGCGACGGCGACCTCGATCTCTTCGTCTCGCGCTACCTGGAGATGGATCTCGAAAACCTGCCGGTCTTTGGCGAGGGCAAGACCTGCCAGTACCGGGGCATCGCCGTGCAGTGCGGGCCCCGCGGGCTGCCGGGTACCTCAGATCTGCTCTTTCGCAACGACGGCGGGCGCTTCACCGAGGTGGGCGAGAAGGCCGGGGTGCGCGATCCGGAAGGGTTCTTCGGCCTCGGGATCGCCTGGCTGGACGTCGACCGCGACGGCTGGATCGATCTCTACGTGGCCAACGACTCCGGGCCTAACTTTCTCTATCGCAATCTTGCGGACGGCACCTTCGAGGAGATCGCTTTTCCCATGGGCGTTGCGGTCAGCGAAGACGGCGGCGAGCAGGGCGTCATGGGCGTGGCGGTGGGCGATTACCAAAACCTCGGGCGCTTCGCTCTTCTAGTGACGAATTTCTCCGAGGAATACAACGCCCTCTACGCCGACCAGGGCGAGTACTTCACGGACGTTTCGTTCCGTTCCGCCAGCGCCCCGTCGAGCCTTCGCTACGTGGGGTGGGGCACGGCGTTTTTCGACCCGGACAACGACGGCTGGCTGGATCTCATGGTGGTCAACGGCCACGTCTATCCGCAGCTCGACCAGGCGAAGCTGGCGGCCTCGGCCAAATACCGCCAGCCCAAGCTCTTTTATCGCAACCGCGGCGACGGCACTTTCGCCGACCTCTCCTCGGAGGTCGGCGCGGCCTTGGCCGAGGAAAAGGTGAGCCGAGGGCTGGCGGTGGGCGACTTCGACAACGACGGGCGGCTCGACGTGGTGATCAACGACCTTGACGGGGCGCCCCAGCTGCTGATGAACCGCACCCGAGACGCCGGCCACTGGCTTTCGGTGGAGCTTCAGGGGCAGGGCGGGAATCTCGACGCGATCGGCGCCGTGGTGACGGTCAAGGCCGGCAAGACGCGGCAGAGTCGCCTGGTGCAGAGCGGCTCGAGCTACCTCTCCCAGAGCGATTTTCGGCTGCACTTCGGGCTCGGCAAGGAGACCTCGGTGGGCGAAGTCGAGGTGGTGTGGCCGGACGCCACGCGGTCGACCCAGGCGGTGGCCGGGGTCGACCGGGTGATTCGGGTGGTTCAGGGTTCGGGGGCCTCCACCTCAGGGGCCTCCAACGGCGCGAATTGAGTCGACCGCGAGCGCGCCGCCCGGATCCGGGTCGCCGTCCACCAGCTGAAGCTCGGCGCTGCGGCCGCCATAGGCCCTAAGATCCCACTTGAGCATTCGGACCTCGCCCGAGCGACGGCCGGTCCAGGAGCGGACTCTCTCGCCGTCGATCCACAGGTGGACGCCGCACCGGGAGTCGCCGAGGTCGTAGACCGCCATCACCAGATGATCGTCGGCGACGGTGAAGGGGTGCGATCGCATCTCGAGCTCCCCGGCGCGCCCCAGGCTCGAGGCCAGGCCCCGGCCCTGGGCATATTGCACGCCGAATCGCCGGGCGATTTCGGCGCTGCTTTGGGGCGCCGGAGACCAGGTCTGCCGCCACATCGCCGCGAAGGACTCGCCCTCGAAGTCCTCGAGGATGCGCTGACGAGCGTAGGTCTTCGGCTCGGGATAGCCCATGTCGACGCTGGCCTGCCGGTCCGCGTCAACCAGCCGAAGACGCCCCTCGCGGCCTCGCCACGGGTAGACCGGGAGGCGGCGCTCCAGGGTGGAGGCCGCGTCTCTCTCGCTCTCTCCGCCGATCTCGAGGGCCACGCTGCCGTCGACGATCAGATGCAGGACGGTCTGACCTGAGCGGCGGTGACGAACAGGTTGAGCGGGCGTCCTCGGTTGTCGCAGATGGCATGCAGCTTGGTGTTCATGC
>JBCCLG010000524.1:0-4513 GCA_039027015.1 Acidobacteriota bacterium
CCACCCAGCTCAGCTCGCGGTTGAAGTACTGCTCCGGACCTCCGAGGGCTGGCGCCTGGGCCCCGGCCGAATCGGTCTTCTCTTCGCTGCTGCTCATGGGATCCCGGACCTCGCTCAGGCCCCCGAGGGGACGTGGTAAAAAGCGTTATGCGAATGCTGATTCTCGTCAGGCACGGTAAATCGGACTGGGGGGCCGACTTCGGACGCGACCACGAGAGGCCTCTGGCGCCGCGCGGCATCGAGGCCGCGGGAAATATCGGAAGCTTTCTGACCCGGGCAGGGCTCGCCCCCACGGCGGTTCTCAGCTCGACCGCCGTGCGCGCGCACACCACCGCCGAGCTCGCGGCCCGCGCCGGCGGGTGGGAGTGCGGAGAAATCGAGCGCCACGCCGCGCTCTACGACGCCACGGTGCAGGACAGCCTCGACGTGCTGCGAGCCGTTCCCGACGCCCACGAGACCGTGGCGGCCTTCGGCCACGAGCCCACCTGGTCGAACCTGGCCTCGACGCTGATCGGCGGCGGCACCCTGAAGATGGTGACCGCGGCCGCCGTGGGCATCGAGATCGCCCCCGCCAGCTGGAGCGCGCTCGAGGCCGGCTGCGGCCAGCTGCGTTTCTTCATGCCGCCGCGCCTTCTCGCCTGATCGGCAGCGCCCGGGCGGCCTTCCGACGTTCACGACGACTCGGCCGTTTCGCAAAAACTCCCGAACTCGAGCCTGACCTTCATGGCGCGCAGGTACTCGGCCTCCTGCAGCACGTCGGCGCGGGTCAGGGGATGGCGCTCCAGCCAATCCTCCGGAAAGGCCACCCGCAGCCGCTTGCCCTTGGCCCGAAAGCGCACTTCGGGAAGCTGACGATCGCTGCGCGATCTGTTGAGCAGGCAGGCGAAGCGCAGCAGCGCGCACAGGCGCAGGGCCCTTTTGACCTCGCCATCGGGCAGCATTTCCTTGAAGAAAGCCACCGGCAGCTTGCGCCGATGGCCGCGCACCAGGAGCGCCAGAAGCTTCTGGTTCTGCATCGAGAAACCGGCCATATCCGAGTGCTGAAGCACGTAGGCGCCGTGCTTGTGATAGCCGCCGTGGGCGATCGCCAGTCCGACCTCGTGCAGCTGCGCGGCCCAGCGCAGGAAGGTGCGGTCCTGCTCGGTGTCGAGCCTCCACTTGCGGCCCACCTGGCCGAGGGCCTGCAGGGCGATCCGCTCGACCCGCTCGGCCTGGCCAACGTCGACCTGGTAGCGCTCGATCAGGCGGCGGATGGTTTGCTCTCGAGTGTCTTCCTGGCGCAGCCGGCCGAGCAAATCGAAGAGCACTCCCTCGCGCATGGCGCCGGGGGCGACGAACATGCGCTCGACCCCCAGGCTGTCGAAAACGCCCCGCAGAATCGCCAGGCCCCCGGGCAGGACGCGGGCTCGATCGCGCCGCAGCCCGTCCAGGCGCAGCTTGTCCACGTGCTCGTGCTGGAGCAGAAACTCCCGGAGCTTCTCGAGACCCTCGCGGGTGATTCCCGAGCCGCTCCACCCCTGGAGGCGCAGCAGGTTGGCGATGGCGTGCACCGTGCCCGAAGCGCCGACGGCTTCATCCCAGCCGTGGCCCCGGTACTCCGACTCGATGGCGCGAAGCTCGAGACGGGCGGCGGTTTCGGCGTTCCTCATCGCCTTGGCCGATAGCTTGCCGTCGCTGAAAAAGCTGAGGGTGTAGCTCACGCAGCCCATGTACAGACTCTGGGTGCGCCGCGGATCGAAGGAATGGCCGAGGATGCACTCCGTGGAGCCGCCGCCGATATCGACCACCAGCCGCCGGGCCGGGCCGCCCGCCAGGCTGTGCGCCACGCCCAGGAAGATAAGGCGGGCCTCCTCGCGACCGGAGACCACCTCGATGGGGTGACCGAGCAGGTCCTGGGCCCGATCGAGGAAGCGGCCGATCTTGCGGGCCCGGCGCAAGGTGTTGGTGCCCACCACCCGAACGGTGCCCTGGGGGAAGTCCCGCAGGCGCTCGCCGAAGCGATGAAGACACTGCAGGGCTCGCTCCTGACCTTCGGGAGTGAGGCGCTGACGCTCGTCGAGGTAGCCGCCGAGCCGCACGCCCTCGCGCAGCCGATCGACCATCTGCAGCTGGCCAGCGTCGACCCGGGCGATCACCATGCGGAAACTGTTGGAGCCCAGGTCGACCGCCGCCAGCATAGGCATCTCGGCCTGCTGAGCCTGGTGTCCTTCTCGGTGAGTCGATGGGTGAAGCGTCATTGCGTCGTGAGGAAAGAGGGTCGGAGATTTGCGGGGGAGATGTTAGAGACCCTCCCCCGATCACCATGTTAAGCCATTGTGAAGGAAAGGGCCTTGAGCCCCTTTGGCGGAAGGTTATAGTCGAGCCGATCGCGCGCGTGAGGCGCCCGACTTTCTGACCACGCCCGTGCGTAGCCTTACCGAGACCCGTAGCTTGAGAGCCCCGCGCGCTCACCCAGCAGAGGACGCGAGGAGACCATTGACCCACCCGCTGAAAGAGGATCCGAGCATGACGAGAGCCCTCCTGATGAAAATTCGGGGAATCGGCGCCTACGCCGCCAGCCTTCTGGAGGCCGCCGATCTCCGCACCTTCGAAGACGTGGCGCGCGCAGATCTCGACACCCTGGCGTCGATTCGCGGTTTCGGCGTCAAGCGCGCGGCCGCCGTGCGCGACGCCGCCCGAGAGCTGCTAGCGGCGGAAGCTCCGGAGCCGAAGGTCGAGGCCGCTCCCGCAAGCTCCGCACCTGCTACAGCCGAGGCTTCCAAGAAAGCCAAGGCCGAAAAGAAAGCCAAGGCCGAGAAGAAAGCCAAGGCTGAGAAGAAAGCCAAGGCCGAGAAGAAAGCCAAGGCCGAGAAGAAAGCCAAGGCCGAAAAGAAAGCCAAGGCTGAAAAGAAAGCCAAGGCCGAAAAGAAGGCCAAGGCCGGCAAGAAGGCCAAAGTCGAGAAGAAGCCCAAGGCCGATAAGAAACCCAAGGCCGGCAAGAAGGCCAAGGCCGGCAAGAAGAAATAGCTCGCCCCTCAAGTCCCAGCCTTTCACCCTCAAGAACCTCTCGCCCCCTGGAGACCGCGCTGGCCGATCGCGCAGGCGGCGGTGGCCTATTCTGATGAGACCTTTGATCCCTCAAGAATTTCTCCTCGCCCGCGGCTCCGCCGCGCCCGAAGACCTGCTCGCGAGCCTCCGAGCGCGCTTCGAGATCGCGGAGACCGAGACGGAAGAATCCCGTCAAATCTTTTGGGACACCTTCGACTGGCGCCTCTTCAAGGCCGGCCTTCAGCTCGTCGAGCGGCCGGGCGGCGGCGGTCGGGAGCTCGTGTGGGGCGGAGAGTCCGGGGAGCCGCGCGGGCGGCTTGAGCTGCCCGCGAGCTTTGAGGGCGGTCTCGCCGAGGATCTTCCCGAGGAACTCCGGGCGCTGGCGAAGCCCCTCTCCATGCGGCGTCTGCTGCCGATTCTTCGCGTGCGGACGGCCGGCTCGAGGATCCGGGTGCTGGGCGAGGAGTCGAAGACCGTGGCGCGCCTTCGCGTCCTGAGGGCGTTTGCCGCCCGCGACGCCTCGAGCCCGGAGCACGCTCTGGTGCCCAGGCTCTTGGTGGAGCCGGTGCGGGGCTACCGCGCCGAGGAAGCCGCGGTGCTCGATCACCTCGGCAGCGCCTGTCAGCTCGAGAGGCCCGCCGCCTCGCTCTTCGAGGCCGCCCTCGAGGCCCTGGGGCGGCGGCCCGGCGACTATTCCTCCAAGGTGGCCCTGGTGCTCGAGCCCGGCCAAAGCGCGCTCGACACCGCCTGCTCGATCTACCGCGCGCTGCTGGACGCCATGGTCGTCAACGAGCCCGGCATGAGGCAGGATCTCGACTCGGAATTTCTTCACGATTTCCGGGTGGCCGTGCGGCGCACGCGCTCCGCTCTCTCGCAGATTCGGGGGGTCTTCGCCGAAGACGTCCTCCTGCACTTCAAGCAGGAGTTCGCCTGGCTCGGCGGAATCACGGGCCCAACCCGGGACCTCGACGTTTACCGGCTAAAAATCCCCGTGTACCGCCGCGAGCTGCCGGACGAGGCAGCGCGCGACCTCGAGCCCCTCGAGACCTTTCTGGCCCGCCGGCAAAAACAGGAGCAGCGCAGGCTGGTAGAGGCCCTCGACACCGAGCGCTATCGGGATTTGCTGGAGACCTGGAGTCGCCAGATCCAGAATCCGGCCGCTGGCCCGGCCGCCGAAAGCCCCGCCCTCGAGCTGGCCTCGGCCCGCATTTGGCGCCTCTACCGCCGGATCCGCAAACGGGGCCTGGCGATCGACGACGACACGCCGGCCGCCGCCCTGCACGAGGTGCGCATCATGGGCAAGAAGCTGCGCTATTTGCTCGAGTTCTTCCGCAGTCTCTACCCCCAGGGCCCGGTGGGTTCGGCCATCCGCGAGCTGAAGCGCCTGCAGGACAACCTCGGCGACTTCAACGACTACGAGGTTCAGCAGCTGGCCCTCCAGGGCTTTGCCGAAGACCTTCTCAAGGCCGAGGGCGGCGACCCGGCG
>JBCCLG010000525.1:0-4509 GCA_039027015.1 Acidobacteriota bacterium
ACCTCGTCCTGCTCGGCTTCACGCATGTAGGCGAAGAGAGGGAGGTTGAGAACCCGCCGGCAGAGGTCGTCGGCGATCTCGCCCCCCGCGGCGCCGGCTAAATGATGGCCGGTCCCAGGCTGCGTGGACATGGCGCCCGGATAGACCTGCCCGCTGCCGACGCCCGCTTCTTTGAGGGCCGCGGCCATGAGCGGCCTCTCCTCGAGGGCGGGCAGGCACACGTTGAGATATCCGTTGCTCACATAGCCCTCGGGAGGCGCGACGGTCTCGATTCCCAGGTCCTCCAGGCGCTCGAGATAGCGCTCGGCGAGCTGGCGGCGACTCTCGAGCCGGGCGTCCACGTACTCGAGGCTGAGGTTCAGAAATGCAGCGTCAAAGCCGCCCATGCGGCTATTCCAGCCCACCAGGCCGTGCTCGTAGTGGGAGGTGCGGCCGTGGTTGCCTAAAAGGCGGGCGCGCCGGCCGATCTCGGCGTCGTTGGTGAGCACCGCCCCGGCGTCGCCGCACGAGCCGAGCACCTTGGCGGGATAAAAGGAGAGGGTAGCCACCAGGGCGTCGCGGAAGATCGACTCGCCCCGCCAGCGCACGCCGTAGGCCTGGGCGGCATCCTCGATCAGCGGCAGCTCGCGCCGGCGGCAGAACTCTCTGAAGTCATCGATCCGGCGAGATCCCCAGCCGTAAAGGTGCACCAAAATCGCCGCCCGGGGCCGATGCTCGTCCACGGCGCGGCAGAAGAGATCGAAGTCCATCTGCAGATCCGCGGGGTCAACGTCCACGGTCACCACCCGAGCGCCGCAGTTCACCACGGCCTCGAAGGTGGCCCAGAAGGTGGCCTCCGGGATCAGCACAAGATCGCGGCCCTCGGCGCTCCCGCCTTCGCCAACGCCGACGCCGACGCCGACGCCGGCGGCGCGCAGGGCGAGCTGGAGGGCGTCCGTGCCGTTGGCGCAGCCGATCGCTTCTTTGACCTGACAGCGTTCCTGGAGCGCGCCCTCGAGTCGCGCCGCCTCCGGACCGCCAACGAATTGCGTGTGGGCGCTGATGCGCGCCGAGATATCCGCCCAGCGACTGAGGAAGCCGTCTTCGAAGCGCCGCAGATCGATGAATGGAACCGCCATCTAGAGTCTCCGAAAGGGTAGGGGACGAGTCTCAGCCAGTATAGATCGCCGCGCGGTCCGTGGATCCAGAATCGCCGGCCTGCCGCGATGCGTCAAAAGCTTGCGTCGATCGTCCTAGGCTGTGAGAAGATCAATTGACCACAATTTGCGCGGCCACCGCCGTCGAGGATCGTCCGTGGAAAGACCCAGGAAATCAGCCACCCGATCGCAGATCATCAACTTCAAGCTGCTGGATCTGCTGCCCACCATGACCCCGGATGAGCAGCTGGAGGTTTTCGAGCGGGTGATCAAGAGCAACAACCCGGCCGTGCGCCCGCGCGCCCTGGGTCTGGGCGCGGCGATTCTCTCCAACAGCCGCCTGCTCGAATATCTGCGCGAGGAGGACGACGTGCGGCGGAACGCGGCGGTGGCGATCCTCAAGCTGCGCCGTCGCCGCTCGCTGAACCTCGCCTGCTATCTGCTCGAGGATAAGGATCCGGAGGTCGTTCTCCAGGCCGTTCAGATCCTCTCTCACCTGCGCGATCGCGGCGCCCTGGACGCCCTGGTCAAGGTGCTCGATCACGAGGACCCCAACGTCATCCAGGAGGCCATCGTGGCGCTCGGCCGCATCGGCGACGTGCGGGCCCTGCCCGGCATTCGGCCCTTTCTGAAGGCCGAGCCGTGGCTGCAGGTGGCGGCGATTGAAACCATCGGACGCATCGGCTCGCCCGAGGTTATTGCGGATCTCGAGCCCCTGCTGGCGGAGCCCTTGCTCCAGCCCCTGGTCACCGAGGCGCTAGCCAAGATCGGCGGCGGCCAGGCCATCGCCGTTCTGGCGCGCTGCTGGCTCTCTCGCCAGGAGGAGCTGCAGAAGGAGAGCAACCTGCGCAGCCTCGCCGAGATGCTCGAGGGCCTCACCTCGGCGCCCCCGGATGTCCCTGGCCTCGAGGAAGCCCTCGAGGAGCAGGTGCGGGCCGGCAATAAGGATCTGCGCATCCAGGCGGTGCGCTGCCTGGTGGCCCTTCGCGGCTCGAACCGCGGCCTGTGGATGTTCTGACGCCGCTCGAGGCACTAGGCCTTCAGCGCCTCGATGATCTCGAGGATTTTGACGTCCGCCTCAAGAATCGGCAGCGGCGCCGAGCCGGCCCCGAAGTGGCCGCCGCCGCCGTAGGTCGACATCAGCTCGCCCACCGACACGCGGCAGGATCGGTTGAAGATCGAGTGCCCGACCTGCACCATAACGGCGTCTTTCGCCGGCGTGAATTGGGCCCTTACCGAAACGTTGGCTTCGGGGAAAAGGGTGTAGATCAAAAAGCGGTTTCCCACCGGCGCCGAGCTGGCGCCTCTGAAATCGCTGAAGATGACGCTGCCGTCAAGCCGCGAGCGCTGGACGAGCTCCCAGCAGAAAGCTTCGTTCTGCGCGAACATTGCCTCGATGAGGCGGGTGACCTCCGGACGCACGAGAGTCTGCTCGATCGTGCCTTGAGTCAGCCACTCGAGGCACCTCATGAAGTACGCCTCCTGGTCTTCATGACCCGTGCGCGGATCGACCGTGAAGCCGAGAAGGACCCACTCTCTGGGCATCAGAACGTCCTGCTCCTCGAGCTGCGCGGAATCGAAGCGGTCCGTTTCTTCCACCATCCGCCGATGCTCGGCCGGCTCGCCCAGGTATTCCCACACCAGGCGGGCGGCGCTCGGAGCCTCGCGGTAGAGGCCGTCGAAGCTCGAGGGCGGCTTTTCGTTGGAGTCGGTCAGCAGGTGGTGATCGAACCAGCGCCCGCATTCGGGGTGGTAGGGCAGGTTGGCCAGGGTGTCGTCGGAGCGGATCTCAAGGGTTTTATCGGTGATCTCCTGCGGGTGCACGAGAACGATCTCTTCGAAATCAAATCGCTCCCTCAGCATCAGCGCGCAGGCCAGTCCGTCCAAATCTGCCCGAGTCACAAGTCGCGGCATCAGGATCTCCAGGTATTCATAGCGGCTGGCCGATTATTCCCCAGCCGGCCACCGGAAGGAAAGTCGGACGGCCGCGCGCGAGCCGCTATGCTCCGAAGCATGGCTTCGAGGGTTTCTCCAGGCGAAGGCGGGCGGCGCCTGCCGCGCGCGGGCGAGGCGGCGGCGGGCGGCGCGCTTCTCGCCCTGCCTCTCTTCGCCGTCAACCTGCCGCCGAGCACCGACCTCCCCCAGCTCATCGCGCAGGTCGAGCTGCTCTCTCAGGCAGCCGAGCCGAACCTCGGCGGCGAGCGGCAGGCCCTGCGGGTGCAGGCCTGGCACCCCAACAAATTGGGCTACGCGCCGATTCTGGCGGGCTGGATGCTCGCCGGAGACGGCCTCGGCGCCGGACGCTGGGCGATGCTGCTGGTAGCGGCTAGCTGGACGGCGGCGCTTTTTGCAGCGGCCCGCTGGCGGAACCGGCCGCCGGGCTCACTGGCACTCGCCGCGCTCTTCTTCTACAGCGCCTCCTGGCATTGGGGCTTCGTCAACTTCCTGATGGGATTTCCGGCGTTCTTGCTCGCCTGGCTGTAGGCGGAGCGCGACGGCGCGGGCGAGAAGCCAGCGCGGCTCGCCGTTCTGTCGGCTCTCTCTCTCGGGGTTTATAGCGCTCACGTGCTGTGGCTGGCGGTCCTCACCGCCGCCCTTGTGGCGCCGCCTGCTCTGCGCGGCGCGTGGCGGAGCGCCGCGCTCCGCGGCCTGGCCTTGGCTCCCGCCTGGAGCCTGGTGGCGGTGTGGTTCGTGGGCTTTCGCCAAAGCGGGGTTGACTCCCGGCTCTTCTGGGGCCAAATGCCCTGGCAGCGGCTGCATCCGAATTGGCTGGTGGAGAGCCTTTTCGGAGGGCTCAAGGGCGGCCCGACGGAGCCAGCCCTGGCGGCGGCGGCGGTGCTGTGGCTGGCGGCCGGGGCCTGGCAGGCGAGGGGAAAAGGCCCCGCGCCCACGGCCGCCTCCGGCGACAGGGTCGATCGCGGGCTGCTAGGCCTGGCCCTCGGGCTTGGAGCCCTGGCCTTTGCGCTGCCCGCGGTCTACCACCACACGATTCTTTTCGCCGCCCGCTGGCTCGCCCCCGCCCTGGCCTTAGCGGCTCTTGCCGTGCCGCCCCCTCGTCTCCACCCGCTGCTGCGCAGCCTGGTACCGCTGACCCTGCTGGCGCTCCTGACCAGCGACCTGGCCAGAACGTGGCGTGCCTTTGAGGCCGAGGAGCTGCGCGGCTTCGCCCAGTCCTTAGAGGCCCTCGAGGCGAGCGGCGCGGGCCGGGAGGATCGGCTTCTCGCCCTCGATTTCGCGCGCACCAGCCCACGGATCGACGGCTTTCCTTTCCACCATCTGCCGGCCTACGCCCAGGCGATGACGGGCATCGAGCTGAATCGCTCCTTCGCCGACGACGCGGCGAGCCTGGTGGTCTTCAGCCCCCTTCCGCACG
>JBCCLG010000526.1:0-4507 GCA_039027015.1 Acidobacteriota bacterium
CTCTTTCGCAATCCCCTCGCCGGCCCGTGGGCCCTGGGCCTCACCGCCGGCGCCCAGCTGGGCGTCGCCCTGGTGGCGGTCGCCGGCGCAGTGGCGGGGAGCGCCGGGCTGGCGGTGGCCCTCGAGCGCCTGGGCGTGATCGCCGATCTGTCCCTGGCGGCGGGCGCCTTCGGCGGCGCCACCGCGGTGCTGGTGGGGGTCGTGGCGCTCTCGCGGCGGGTCAACGCCGTGACGCTGCTGATCGCCGGCCTGATGTTCGGCTTCTTGGCCCAGGGCCTGGTGGGCGTTCTTCTCCACTTCACGACCGAAAGCCAAATCGAAGTGTTCGAGAACTGGAGCGACGGCAGCTTCGGCGGCGTGACGGCGGATAAGCTGACGGTGCTGGCGCCGGCGGTGGCGCTGGGCCTGCTGCTGATCGGTCTCTCCATCAAGCCCCTCAACGCCCTGCTGCTCGGCGAGCGCTACGCCCGCTCGCTGGGGGTGCGCATCGAGAGAGCGCGCAATACGGCCCTCTTCGCCGTGGTCTGCCTCGCAGGCTCGGTCACCGCCTACTGCGGTCCGATCCTCTTTCTCGATCTCGCGGTGCCCCATTTATGCCGCGGCCTTTTCCGCACCACCGACCACCGCATTCTGGTGCCGGCGGTGGCGCTGGTCGGCAGCACCGTCGCCCTGGCCGCGGATCTCATCGTCCACCTGCCCTGGCGCCAGCACTTTCTGCACCTGAACGCGGTCAACGCCCTGATCGGCGCGCCGGTCGTGCTGTGGGTGCTCCTGCGCCGACGCTCGCGCCATGCCTGAATGGATCCTGCCGTGACCTCGCCCTCCCCCATCCTCCTCGCGGCGCGCGGCCTCGCCGTGGGCTACCCGGCGCGGCCGCCCAAGGTGGTGGCCCGGGGTCTCGATGTGACCCTCAGCCCGGGCGAGCTGGTGTGCCTGATCGGCCCCAACGGCGTCGGCAAGTCGACCCTGATGCGCACCCTCTCGGGGATGCAGCGGCCGCTCGAAGGTCAGGTGCGCTGGCGAGACCGTGACCTCCACGCCATGGCGCCGGAGCGGCTCGCCCGCGCCCTCGCCGTGGTCCTCACCGATCGCATCGAGGTCGAGCTGATGCCGGCGCGCGCGCTCGTTGAAATGGGCCGCCTGCCGCACACGGGCTGGTCGGGGGCGCTCGACGAGGCCGACCACCGAGTGGTTGAAGAGGCGCTCGCCACCGCCAACGTGGTGCACCTGGCCGATCGCGAGCTGAGTCAGCTTTCGGACGGCGAGCGCCAGCGGGTGATGATCGCCCGCGCCCTGGCCCAGGAACCCGCCCTGATGGTGCTCGACGAGGTGACCGCTTTTCTCGACCTGCCGGGCCGCATCGAGGTGATGAATCTGCTGCGGCGGCTGGCCCACCAGGGCGGGCGGGCTCTGCTGCTCTCGACCCACGACCTGGACCTCGCCCTGCGCCACGCCGACCGCCTTTGGCTGCTCGGCCCCGGCGGCGCGCTGCGCTCCGGACCGCCCGAGGCCCTGGCGCTCGGCGGAGCCTTCGACGAGGTGTTCGGCGATCGCGGCCCGAAATTCGACCGCCGCTCGGGCACCTTCGCCGTCGCGGGCGCCGAGGGGCCGCGGATTGCTCTCAAGGGAGAGGGGCTGGAGGCGGAGTGGGCGGGGCGCGCGCTCGCGCGCCTGGGCTTTAGGCGCGTCGACGCTCCTCCCCACGAGGCGGCCGTCGCGATCGAGAGAGGTCCGGGCGGCGAGGTGCGCTACTCCCTCGACCATTCGGCGGACCTCGTGCGGGCGGCCTCCCTCACCGAGCTGATCGAGCTTCTGCGGCCCCTCGCGCCGAGGGCGAAGGAGGGGCGGGTAAGCCCGGAGTCCGGGGGATCGTGATCGAGAAGCGGGCGCTACAATCGCGCGAGCTTTCATCCCGCGAGCGTCGCCGCTCGCCCTGCACCACGGAGATCCATCGGACGTGACCCCCGAGAAAGCGCGTCGCCGCGCGGCCTCGAGCCAAGGCGTGAGCCCGCTTCAGCGGGCGGTGAAATTCCTCTTCGGGCTCTTTTTCGCCTGCATGGGCGCCGCCATGGCCTGGGAGATGATCGGGCAGCCGATCGCGCGGATCCTCGAGGCTCGCGGCTGGGAGGAGACGACCTGCACCCTCGAATCGAGCGAGGTGCAGTCGACGAGGAGCTCAGACACCCACAAGATCGTGGTCGCCTACTCCTACCAGGTGAACGGGCAGGTCTACAGCGGCAGCCGCTACGACTTTCGGGCTCCGGGCTTCACCATCGGCTACGACGGCAAAGCCGAGGTGGTCGAGGCTCTTATTCCGGGCACCCGGATCGACTGCTGGGCCGATTCCGAGGACCCGACGCGCTCGGTGATCGATCGCGACCCGGGTCTCTTTCTGCTGATCGGGCTCATTTCTCTCCCCTTCCTGCTGGTCGGCATCGGCCTGGTGATCTCCGCCTGGGTGAATCCGGGGGCCAAGAGCCGGGCGGCGCCCGGCGCACCGGACGCCTGGCGACCGACGCCGCGCGACGAACCGCCGACGCGCGGCGAAGCCGCTGCGGCGGCCGTCGACAAAATCCTCGGGCGCCACGCCGCGGGTTCGGGCGGACCGGTGGACGCCTCCGCCCTGGGCCTCGAGCCCGATCCGCGCGGCGGTCTCGCCCTCGAGCCCAAGACGGGCCGGGGTGCGCGGGTTCTCGGACTGTTCTTCGTGGCGTTGGTGTGGAACGGGCTGATCGCCGTTCCCTTGAGCAGGATCGGGATCTTCGAGGGCGAGATTCAGGACGGCTGCGTGGCGCTCTTTCTCATCCCCTTCGTCCTGGTCGGCATCGGCCTCATCCTGACCTTCCTTCATCAGCTGCTGAACCTCGCCAACCCACAGCCGCACCTCCATTTAGGCAGCGCGCGGCCGGTGCCCGGCGCGCCGGCGACCCTCGAGTACCGGCTGAGCGGCGCGACGGGCCGCATCGGCGCATTCGAGATCCGCCTGCTCGGCAAGGAGACGGCGAGCTACACCCGAGGCACCTCGAGCCACACGGACACCCACACCTTCTTCGAGCGCACGCTGGTCGCCCGCGACCGCGTCGGCGGGCGGCTCGAAACCCTCGACTTCGAGTGGCCGAAGGACGCCATGCCCACCTTCATCGCCTCCAGCAACAGAATCGAATGGAGCCTCGAGGTCCGCGGCGAAATCCTCTTTTGGCCGGATGTCGAGGAGAAATTCCCGGTACCGATCTATCCGCCGGAGGCGCGGCGATGAGCCTCGCCATCGAGCTAGACCGCGCCGAATATCGGCCGGGCGAGACCGTCGAGGGAGCCGTTCGGTGGAGCGGCGGCGGCGCGGCCCAATCGCTGGCCATCAGCCTGCTGTGGTTCACCGAGGGCAAGGGCACCGAAGACTCCGCGGTCGTCGAGCGCCGCACCGTGGACGCGCCGGGCGCCGAAGGCACCGAGCGCTTCGCCCTCGAGCTGCCGGCTTTCCCCTGGAGCGCGTCGGGCAAGCTGGTGTCGATCGTCTGGGCGGTGGAGGCGAGCCTCGACCCCGAGGGCGAGATCGCCCTCGCCCGGCTGATCTCTTCGCCGAGCGCCGTCGAGAGCTGGCTCGGCCAGGCCGCCCTCACCTTCCCTTCGGGCCCAGAGAACGGCCCCGGCCGAGGCAAGGGCGGGGGCTGAGCCGATGGCCGAGCGCCCTGCGGCCCTCGCGCGCGAGAACCCTTTTCGCGCCTCGCGCCTCGAGTCCCTGCGCTTTCGGCTGAGCCCCGCCGGCTGGAATCGGCTGCTCGAGAGATGGGCCGCCCACGGCTACCGCGGCGCCCTGGTGGGCCCCCACGGCTCGGGAAAAACCACCCTGCTCGATGAGATCGCGGCGCGCCGCTCGTCGGGGCGGGCCGTGCGCCTGCGCTTCTCCACCGAAAAGCGCGGGCTCTCGGGCGCCGACCGGCGCCTCGTCGAAAAGGTTGGGCCGCGCGATTTGGTCACCGTCGACGGCGCCGAGCAGCTCGGCCCCTGGGGCTGGCGACGGCTGCGCCGCGGGCTGCGCCCCGCCGGGGCGGTGCTGGTCACCGCGCACCGACCGGGATTTCTGCCGACGATTCACCGCCACGCCGCCAGCCCCGAGCTGCTCGCCGAGCTGGTCGCCGAGCTGATGGGCGACGAAGTCCCGGGTCGGAGTCCGCGGCAGACCCTGGAGTGGAGCCCAAGGCTCGCCGCGGAGCTGCCGCGCCTCTACGCACGTCACAGGGGCAATCTGCGCGAGTGCTTCTTCGAGCTGTACAGCCGCTGGGCCGAGGGCGGGATCTAAGACCGGCGATCGATCTACTGAATGCAGATCGTGGAGCCCCCCAAGCCGCCGCCGTCGCAGTCTCCGCCAAAGACGTTGACCGTACGGAAAGTCGACGCCGAGCGCCCCTCGTTATCGCGCACGAAGAGCTCCACTCGATAGCTCCCCGGCTCGGAGAAGAAAGCCCGCGTCGTCCGGCCGCTGCCGGTGGATCCGTTGCCGAAATCCCAG
>JBCCLG010000527.1:0-4495 GCA_039027015.1 Acidobacteriota bacterium
CACGCGGCTGCTGCGGGCGAGGCTCGCCTGGCCGAAGCTCACCCCCTCCGCGGCGCGCGGGATGTCCGAGGATTCGGGGCGAGGCGCGGCCCCTGAGGCCCGCGGTGACCAGCAGCTGGCGTTCGACCTCTGCTGGACGCTTTGCCGCGCGCTGCCGCTGCCAACCGCCCCGGCAGGCGCGGCCGCGGCCCTGGCGGATGAGCTCCTGCGCCGAGCGGCGCGATTGGGGGACTCGAAACGCCTGAGCCGGGCTCTTTCCCTCGACCTCGGCTATCGGGCCCGCGAAGGCTGGGCGCGCAAAAGCGAAATTGCTCGCTCTGCGGCCCGGGCCCTCGCCCTGGCCGCAGAGCTCGGGGAGGAGAGGCTCGAAGCCTGGGCCGAAATCATGACGGGCGAAGCGTGGATGCTGCTCGGCAGCTGGCGCCGCGCTCGGCTAGCCCTTGAGCGCAGCGAGCAGATTCTCAGGGCCCGGCCGGAGGCTGAATGGGAGCGGCGCCGAGCCGAGGATCTGCGCCTGGCTCTGCTGATGAAAACGGGGGGCGCCGGCCGCGAGATCGATCCGCTTCTCGCCCGCGCACCCGAAGCGATCCAGCGCCGCTACGGATGGTGGCGGGAGCTTTGCGGAGACCGCCCGGGCCGTGCTCTCGACGCACTCGGACCTTCGGCAGGCGCCGAATCGGCGACCGTCTCCTACCAACGGCTGGTCGCCGAAACCGAAATCGCGATCTATCGCGGGGATACCTACAGAGCCTGGCACGCGCTCGAGGAAAGGTGGGGAGCGAGAGTCGAGCCTTCCCTCGAGGCCAGCGAGATGCTGAGGGTGGAGGCCTGGCACCTGCGCGGGCGGGCCGCGCTGGCGGCACTAGCCCAGAGGCCCGAGGGAACGGACGCTCCGGGCCTAGGCAAAGAAGCGGACCGCGCCGCGCGCGCTCTGGAGCGCATCGGTTCTCCTTGGTCCGGCGCCGCGGCGCTCTTGGTGCGCTCGGGCCTGGAGAGTTTCCGCCACGAGCAGCGCTACGGAGCGCTCGAGAGGCTGCAGCGGGCCGAAGCGAGGCTGGGAGGGCTTGAGATGGCGCAGCACGCCGAGGCCGCTCGGCTCCAGCGCGCCGCGCTCAAGCCGAGCGCGGTCTCGCCAGAGCGGCGCGAGCGGGCGACTCGCAAATTCGCCGAGCTGGGAGTCGTCGAGGCTCAGCGCATGGCCGATTTGCTGGCACCCGGCGGCTGGCGGGTCGACCTGCCAACGGGACGCGGGGCCGTCGACTAGCCGCCGGCCCCGTCGCCCGCGGCGGCTTCGGGAGCCGCAGCGCCCTCAGCGCGTTCGCCCGCGGGCGCGGCGACCCGGCGAGCCTGGACGTCGAAGGACACCCTGGGCGACTCGAAATCGTCCGGCGAGCCGACCAGCTCGAGATCGCGCCGCGTGACCTGATAAGAGAACCCCGTGCTCTCCTGCGGTTCGAGCCGGCTCGACTCCACGTTGGCCTGCCGCAGGAGATGAACGTTGGGTCGCGGCTCGCCGTCGGATCCCACGGCCACGATATCGACGTAAATCTCGAGCTTCTCGGCTATTTGCGCGCTCCGGTTCTCTACCGTGCCGACCAGTTCGTAGACCGTGTCGCCCGCGCTCGGCTGATAATTCCATTCGGCGACGACCACCTGCGCGCCCGAGCCGCCGCCCGCCGTACCGGCCGCCTCGGCGGCACCGGTCCCCGAGCCCTCAGCCTCAGCCTCGGCCTCGGGGCCGGAGCCTCGGCCGATATCGTCGTTGGTCAGAACGAGCACCGGCTCCTCGGGGTCCGCCTCCGGGTCGCCCTCCTCTGCCGGGGCCGGCGCGGGGTTGTTTGCGGCCTCCGTGGCCGCTCGGCTGGCCTCGAGATCGACCTCGGAAAGTCTCACCACCGACAGAACACCGTTGGGGAGAGTGAAGCGAACCTGCCGACCCCGCACCTCCCACTCGCCTCGAGTCTCGATCTGCGAGCCGTCGTTCATCACCAGAACGTCGGCTAGCGCGGCGGGGCTCCCGACGCCGCCGACCGCGAGGCTCAGGAGCAGGACGGTGGCAAAGGCCCGGGCGACGGATCGCCGGGGCGCTGGAGCGAAATTCTCGATCATCTCTTTCTCCTTGATCAGCTGACCCGGGCCGGGTCGGGGCCTTCCTCTTGCGATCGGCCGGACGCGGACTCGCTGCCGAGAGCACGCCGAACCTCGTCGACCAGCGCCTCGACCTCGTAGGGCTTGGGCACGAAGCCCGTGACGCCTCGACCCGCGAATCGCGTCATGGTCTCATCTCGACTATAGCCACTCGAGAGCAGGACCCGAACGTCGGGTCGCTCCTGCTGGATCGCCGCGAGCGCCTGTTCGCCGTCCATATTGGGCATGGTCAGGTCGAGCAGCACCAAATCGATCGAGTCGCCGAGGCGGCGGAAAGTCTCCACGGCATCGAGGCCGTCCTCGGCGGTGATCACCTTGAAACCGTACTCCTCGAGCACCATGCGGGCCAGAAAGCGAACCGCCGGCTCGTCGTCCACCACGAGAATGGATCCACCGGGGTTCTTGCCGTTGCGGGCGGCGGCCTCTGCCGCATCGCTCGCGCCGGGGGACTCCGCCGGCGACATCAAGATCCTCACGGTGGTGCCGCAGCCGGACGCTGACTCGACGTCGATCGCGCCCTTATGGCCCCTCACGATTCCCAGGACCGCCGCCAGGCCGAGACCCCGGCCGGTAAAGCGCGTCGAGAAAAAGGGCTCGAACATTCGCGCTCGGGTCTCCGCCGCCATACCGGCTCCCGTGTCCTGCACCTCGAGCACCACGTAGCGCCCCGGCAGCAGCTCGTTGCTCGGCCTGCAGCGATCGATCCATCGGCGATCCACGTCGGCGGAATAGGCCGAGACGGTCACCGTGCCGTCCTGATCGCCCAGGGCGTCCGAGGCGTTGGTGATCAGATTCATGACCACCTGCTGGATCTGGCCGGCGTCGGCCATGATCCGCGGCAGGTCGGGCTCGAAACGAAAATCGAGATGGGCCCTTTTTGAAACCGAGGAGTGCAGCAGCTCCGACATATCGCGGATCTGGTCGGCCAGGGAGATCTGCTCGACCACGAAATGGCCGCGCCCCGAGTAGGCCAGCATCTGCTGGGTGAGATCGCCCATGCGCTGAACGGCGCCGCGGATCTCCTGCACGCTGTCGAAAAAAGGAAAGTCTTCGTCGGCCATGGCCTCCATCAGGCCGACGTGACCGAGGACCGCGGTGAGCAGATTGTTGAAGTCGTGGGCGATGCCGCCCGAGAGAATGCCCAGGCTCTCGAGCCTCTGGGCCTCCTGCAGCTGCTCTTCGAGGCGTCGCCTCTCCTCTTCTTGGCTCTTGCGCAGCCGGATATCGCGCGCCACCCCCACGAGGTGCCAGCGCCCCTGAAATTTGACCGCGGAGGAGGAGATCTCGACCGGAAGCTCCGTGCCGTCGCGATGCTGAATCACGAACTCCCCGGTGGTTCCAACGCCAAGGCCCAGCCCCTTCTCCATGCCGTCGCGAAAGGAGCGGCTCAGCCTGCGCCTGTAGCGCTTGGGGACCACCTTGATGAGCAGAGCTTTGCCGAGCAGATCGTCTCGGGTATAGCCGAGCAGCCTCTCCGCGGCGTCGTTCATATAGGTGGTGCGGCCGCGATGGTCGACCATGAAGATCGTGTCGTGGGCGGCCTCGCTGATGCGGCGTAGCCTTTCTTCGCTCTCCTGAATCTCTTCCTTGGCGGACCGCAGCTCGGTGGTTCTCTCCTCCACCCTCGTCTCGAGCTCCTCGTTGCTGCGCTCCACGATCTCGAGGGCCATCTCGAGATCGGCGTTGTTCTCCTGCAGCTTGACGTTGGCGGCCTGCAGCTCCTCGAGTTTGTCGAGCAGTACCCGGCGGGTTTGACTGCGCGAGAGGAGGGAGAGCTTTTTTTCGTCGAGAAGCTCAGGCGGAAAGAGCCTGACCCCCGCGGGAAAGGTATCGAGTCCGAGGTAGCTCTCGGCCATCTGCTGATAGCGATCCTCAAAGAGCTGGGTGGCCACGGAATTACCCAGGGTATCGCGCAGGCGTTCGTAGAGGTCGTGACCCAGTCGGCCGAGAAGAGCCGCCCAGCCGTCGCGATCCGGCGTGCCGAGGCTTTTCTCCTCATCCTCGGCCGGAAGGCTGCGCTCATCGAGCCCCTCAAGCCACCGCGAAATGGCGAAGAATGAGGGGTGGGCCTCCTCGCCCAGCAGCTCCAGAACCTCATCGACCAGGGGCTTGAGAAACTCTCGGCCAAGCAGGATCTCCTGCTGATCTTCCAAGTTGAAGATCAGGCCGAAGCGGGGATCCCGGAGCAGCTCAGGAAACTTCTCCACCACCTCGCGTCGCAGGTCGTCGCGCGCGAGCCGGGCCTCATCCACCTGCCCGAGGTAATGCTCGAGGGTTAGATAGAGTCGAGGGAGCGCCCGCCAGTGGGCGTCCGGCGGCTGGCTGCGCAATCCCTCGACCCGCCCTA
>JBCCLG010000528.1:0-4492 GCA_039027015.1 Acidobacteriota bacterium
CGCGGCGCTGCGCGCCCGCGATATCGACCTGGCGGCCTCCTTCGAGCCCGCCGAAGAGGCCGGGGGTGCAGATAATTTCAGGGTGATCCTGAGCCTGCAGAGCGCCGAGGAGCGCTCTCAAACCGCCGAGAAGCGCTTCGACGAAGTGCTCGGCGAGTACCGCCGTGACTGGACCCGACGCTCGGCCCGGGAGCTGGGGATAAGCGACGCCGAGTGGGAGATGCTCAGCGTCGAGACGCGCAACATCGCCAGCAGCGAGAGCGTCGGAGCTTTCCTGCTCGCGCTCATCGTGCCGCTGCTGATGATTCTCATGATCACCGCGGGCTGCTTCTACCCCGCGGTCGACACCACGGCCGGCGAGCGCGAGCGATCGACCTGGGAGACGCTGATGTCTTCGGGGGCCCGTCGCAGCAGCGTTTTGGTGTCCAAATACCTTTACGTGGCGGCGCTAGGAACCGTGGCAGGGCTGCTGAATCTGATCGCCATGACCCTCTCCATGCGCGCTCTCCTGGCGCCGCTGCTCGGCGACAGCTCCGACGAGGTCACCTTCACTCTGCCGTGGCGCGCTCTGCCGCTGATGCTGCTGACCGCGCTCCTCCTGGCCCTCTTCATCGCCGCTTTGATGATGCTCTTCGCGGTCTTTGCCCGCACGTTTAAAGAGGGTCAGGCGATGATCGGACCGGCCGATATGGTGTGCATGCTGCCGCCTCTCTTCGTGATGAGCCCGGATCTCGAGCTGACCCTGGGCTGGGCCGCCATACCGGTGGCGAACGTCGCGCTGCTCTTTCGCGGCGCCATGACCGGCACCGTGACGTGGACTCTGGCGCTCGCGGTACTGGCCGTGCAGGCGGCGTTGATCGTGCTTCTGCTGGCGCTCGCCCGCTGGATTTTGAGCATCGAAGAAGTTTTGACCGGAAGCTACGGCGGCTCCCTCGGCAAGCTGATCTTCAGCCGCCTCAAGGGGGGCCGCTTCGGGCATCGAGAGGCGGACCCCGCCGAGGAGAAGCGCCGTGAGTGAGCAAGAGGGTGCCGCGGGCCACGCCGCCGCCGTGCGGGTGAGCGGCCTGCGTAAAGTGTTTGTCGATGAGGGGCGCGGCGAGGTGGCGGCCGTGGCGGGCCTTGACTTCGAATGCCGGCCCGGGGAGATCTTCGGCCTCCTGGGGTCGAACGGCGCCGGCAAGACCACGACCCTGCGCATGCTTTCGACCGTGCTCAAGCCGAGCGCCGGGGAGGCCTGGGTGAGCGGCGCCTCGGTGCTCGAGGAGCCCGAAAAGGTGCGTCGGCGCCTCGGCTTCTATTCCGCATCGACCGCCCTCTATCCGAGGCTCTCGGCGCGCGAGACCCTGGAGTTTTTCGCCCGCATCAACAGGGTCGAGCCGGCCCGGCTCGCCACGCGGGTCGAGGCGCTGATCGAGCGCTTTGGCATCACCCCCTTCGCCGACGCGCGGGTCGACAAGCTGTCGAGCGGCATGAAGCAGAAGGTGTCGATCGCCCGCACCCTGGTGCACGATCCGCCGGTGGTGATCTTCGATGAGCCCACCGTCGGGCTCGACGTGCTGAGCGCCCTGGCGCTGATCGACGCGATCCAGGAGCTCAAGGAGCAGGGCAAGACGGTGATTTTCTCAACGCACATCCTGAGCGAGGCGGAGAAGCTGTGCGACCGCATCGCGGTGATCCACGGCGGCGAGATCCTGGTGTGCGACACCCTCGAGGGCCTCCGCGAGAGAACCGGCGAGCGCTACTTGGAAGACATCTTCGTGCATTACGTGCGCGACGCCGAAGGAGCCTCGCGGCAGGCCCTCGAGGAGCGAGAAAAGCAGGACCTCGAGGCCCTCGAGGGCAAGAAGCGTTGAGCGGCGAGGGGGGTTTTCGGCCAGGGGTCGTGCGGGCTTTGGTCGGCGTGGAGCTGCGCATGCTCGCGCGCGATCGCCGGACTCTCTTCGCCTCGGTGATCCTGCCGATCCTGGTGCTTCCTCTCTTTTTCCTCAGCCAGAGCGTGTCCGAGCGCAAGCGCGAAGAGCGCCTCGAGGCGCAGACCTTCGACTATCGCGTCACCGGACCCCATGCCGAGGAGGTGCGCGCGGCCCTCGCCCGGGCCCCTGAGGAGTCCGGCGGAGAAGGGCCGGAGATCCGCCTCCGCGAGCTGGTGGAGGGAGCGGCGGAGCGCGCCGGTCTCGAGGCCCAGGACTTTCACGTACTCGTCGAGACGGTGGCCGCCGAGGATCGGGATCCGCCCGAGGAAGGCGAGGACCCGCCGCCGCCGGTGCCGCTCGCCAGGCTGGTCTTTCTAGCCGACTGGGACGCCTCTCAAACCGCCCTGGGCGAGCTGGAGGAGCGGCTCGTGCGGGGACGCGCCCAGGGGAGGGCCGATCGGCTGCTCGAGGCCGGCCTCGAGTTAGACCTCGAGAGCCTGGCCGAGGTGACCGAGCGGATCGACGTCTCGACCGCTGGCGAGAAGACCGGCGCGGCTCTCGGGCGCTCGGCGGCTACGTTCCTGACCGTCCTGCTGCTCATCGGAGGCTCGGTGGTTGCCGCCGACACCCTGGCCGGCGAGCGCGAGCGCGGCACCCTCGAGACCCTGCTGACCACCGCCGCATCCCGCGGCGAGATCGTGACCGCCAAGCTGCTAGGAATTCTCGCCGTCGGCCTGCTGATCGCCCTGGTGCAGGTGCTCAATCTCCTGGTCTACGTCAAGCTCGAGCTGCTCGAGCTGCCGGCCGATTTCGTGATCGACCTCTCGGCGGCGGCGTTCTTCTGGCTGCCGCTTCTCTTTGCTCCCCTCGCCGCTCTGGTGGCGGCCAGCATGCTGTGGGTCTCGGGGCGCTCCGCGACTTATAAGGCCTTCCAGACCAACTTCCTGCCGCTCACGCTGCTCTTCATGCTGCCGGCGGCGGTGCCTCTCTTGCCCGGCCTCCAGCTGAGATCGGCCATCGTGGCGGTGCCGGTCTCGAACGTAGCGGTCGCCATCCGGGAAGTTTTGGCCGGGCGCTTCGACGTGCCGATGCTCGGGCTGTGCTTCCTCTTCGCTTCGGCCACCGCCGCCTGGGCGGCGCGCGCCGTGCTGCGCGATCTCGACAGCGAGCGTCTGGTGCTCGGAGCGAGCTCCGACAACGCGGATTTGGCCGGCGGCCCCGGCGTCTTCCCGCGCCGCGTGCTCCTGTGGTTTGCGGCCATGTGGGCGATCAACTTCCTGGCCGCCTCCAACGTGCCCGGCCTCTCCGGCATGCGCGCCCAGGTTCTCTTCAACATCGTTCTTGTGATGTTCGGCGGCTCCCTGGTGATGATCCGCGTGTATGGGCTCGACCTGCGGGAGACGCTGAAGCTGAGCGCGCCGAAGAAGCCTCGCGTGTGGCTCGCGGTGCTGCTTGGCGCCCCGTCCACGTTTGTGGTGATGGTGGGAATCGGCCGCCTTTCGAGCTGGCTCTTTCCGGTGCCGGAGTCGGTGGTGGAGGCCTTCTCTCAGCTGGTTCCCGACGTTCTGCCCCTCTGGCAGCTGCTCTTCTTCGTGGCGGTTGTGCCGGGCATTTTCGAGGAGATCGCCTTTCGCGGGGTTCTGCAGCACGGGCTGCGCAGGAAATTTCCGCCGGTGGCCCTGTGTTTGGTGGTGGGCGCCGTCTTCGCCGTCTTTCACATGCAGTGGGTGCGCCTTCTGCCCACGTTCTTTCTCGGCACCCTTCTCTCGGCGCTGACCCTTCTCTCGGGGTCTCTGCTGCCGGCCATGGTGTGGCACGCCATCAACAACGCCTCGGCGATCGTCGCGACCCGCCTCGGGATCGACCTCACGGCCCTGGGCCTCGAGGTCTACGCCGCCGCCGCCGTGGCCTCGGCCCTGGCCTGGACTCTGCTGTGGCGATCGCGCGATCAACCCACCTCACCCTCCCACCCGTCTCGAGACCGTCCCCCGCAATGAGCAGCTCCACCTCAACTCCCGCCGAGCTCGGTGCGGCCCTTGAAGACGCCTTCGGCTATCGCTTCCTCGATCCGTCCCTGGCGATTCTGGCCCTGACCCACAGCTCCCAAAGCAACGAGCGCGGTCGGGAAGACAATTATGAGCGCCTCGAGTTCCTAGGCGACGCCGTGCTCGGCCTGGTGGCCTCGCAGTGGCTCTACCGCACCTTCCCGAGGGCGCCCGAGGGCGAGCTTGCCAAGCTCAAGAGCTTCTTGGTCAGCACCCCGGTTCTGGCCGACTTCGCGCGCTCGGTGGATCTGGGCAGTCATCTGCGCCTGGGCGTCGGCGAAGAGCGATCCGGCGGCCGCGAGAAGATCTCCCTTCTGGCCGACGGCGTCGAGGCTCTTTTCGGCGCCATCTACCTCGAGGGCGGTCTCGATGCCGCGCTGCCGGTGGTCGAAAAGGTGGTGGAGAGCGGCTACGCCAGGCGCCATCAAATTCAGCATCACGACGCCAAGACGCGGCTCCAGGAGCTGGCCCAGGGAGCCGGCATGGAGCTGCCGGTCTACGAGCTGGTGGGGGAGTCGGGGCCCGATCACAACA
>JBCCLG010000529.1:0-4490 GCA_039027015.1 Acidobacteriota bacterium
GGCGGCAGGCCTTGATCCAGCCATCCTGCCAGCATCGCCGACCCCATCTTGCCACAGCCCAAAAGCACCAAGCCTTCCCCGGCTCAGGAAAGACCTCTTACTCCCATCGCCTGGCCCAGGAGCTGGGCGCGACGCGATTCGCCCTCGACGAGTGGATGGCGACCCTCTTTTTCCCGGACTCGCCCCCGCACCCGAGCTGGGAGTGGGTGCGAGAGCGCGTCGAGCGCTGCGAACAGCAGATTTGGAGCGTATGCCGCCGACTCCTCACCCTCGAGCAGGACGTGGTGCTGGATTTGGGTTTGCCCAAGCGCCACGATCGTGAGAACTTCTCCCTGCGCGCCTCAGAGGCCGGGGCTGCTCTTCAGCTGCACTGGGTCGAGGCGGATCGCGAGACCCGCAAGGCGCGCGTTCTGGGGCGCCACCACGCCGGCGGCGACTCCCTCGGCTACCGGGTGACCGAAGAGATGTTCGACTCGATGGAAGACGCCGTCGAGCGGCCCATCGGCCCCGAGCTGGAGGAGGCGCAGGTCGTCCGCACCGGCGGCGCTCCCTGACGTCCCGTCGGTGGCCCCGCCCGAGCGGCAAAGGGTCTCCGCCTCATTCCACAGAAAAGGAGGTCCCATGGTTTCGCTCCTGCCGCCCCTGCTGGTGCTCGCAGCGATCGTCTCCTACTTTGCCCTCTCGGCCGGCGCCGGCTACTTTCAGCAGGTGCCGTGGCTGCAGCTGATCGTCGCCCTCGGCGCCTGCGTCTGGGCCGCGAGCCGCGCCGTCAAGCTCAAGACCCTCTTCCCGGGCGCTTCGCTGCTGCTGAGCCTCGGGCTCACGGCTTTCTTCGCCTGGTATCTCTTTCTTTACTCCGCCTACGAGGAGCGCACCCGCCAAGTCCAGGACGGCGAGCTCCTGGCGAGCCTCGCGAGTCTCGAGCTGCCCAACCACGGCGGCGAGAGCGCCGCGGTTCTGGCCGCGGCGCCTAAAAAGGCAACTCTCCTGGTCTTCTACCGCGGTTTTTGGTGACCGTACTGCCGACAGGAGCTGGTCAAGCTCCAGGAACGAGCGGAAGACTTCGAGAAGCGCGGCATCCGGCTGGCCGCGATCAGCATCGATCCACCGGCCGACCTGGTCAAGATGCGCGAGAGCGCCGGGGCCGAGAGCTTCGAGTTCTTCTCGGACCCCGAGGGGCAGCTGCTCGATCCCCTCGAGATCAGGCACGCCGGCGGGCGCTACGATGGAGAAGATCTGGCTCAAACCGCCAGCTTCCTCATCGCCCCGGACGGCACCGTCCTTTGGCAGCACGTGAGCACCAGCTACCGTCTGCGCCCTGAGCCCGAGGAAGTGCTGGCGGCCGCGGACGCCGCGTTGCCTGGCTAATCCGGGCGAGCGGTGAATAAATCCTCGCGGTGGGGTTAGAGAGACAACGCCACAGCTCCGCTTCACCACCGCGAGGAGATCTATGCCCCCTGCCCTTCAGCTTCAGGGCGTGACCAAGCGCTTCGGCGCCATCACCGCCGTCGACAACGTCTCGCTATCCATCGAATCCGGCACCATTCACGGCTTTCTCGGCCAGAACGGCGCCGGCAAGACGACCACCCTGCGCATGGTGATGTCGATCCTCTACCCGGACGAAGGCACCATCCGCGTGCTGGGGGACCATCGGGCGGAGGAGATCAAGGATCGCCTCGGCTACCTGCCGGAAGAGAAGGGTCTCTATAAAAAGATGACCGCCGGCGAGATTTTGACCTACTTCGGCCGCCTCAAGGGTATGCCCGGCGTCGAGGCGAAAAGACGCGCTCGTCAGCTGCTCGAGGAGTACGGTCTCGGCCAGTGGGTCGACGAGAAATGCGAGGCGCTCAGCAAGGGCATGGGCCAGAAGGTGCAGGTTCTCGGCACGCTGATCCACAACCCCGAGCTGGTGATCCTCGACGAGCCCTTCTCGGGCCTCGACCCGGTAAACGTCGAGGTGATGCGCAATCTCATTCTGCGCATGAAGCGGGAGGGCCGCACGGTGATCTTCTCCACTCACATCATGGAGCAGGCCGAGCAGCTGTGCGACGCCATCTTTTTGATTCACAAGGGCCAGAAAATGCTGGACGGCAGCCTCGCCCAGGTCAAGGCGGGCGGCGAGCTGGGCATCCGGCTCGACTATGACGGAGACGGCACCTCTCTCTCCAACCTCCGGGGAGTGCGCAGAGTGAACGACGCCGGCAAACAGGCGGAGATCTACCTGCAGCCGGGAATCGACCCGCAGAGCGTGCTGCGCCAGGTGCTCGACGCCGGGCTCGTGGTGCGCCGCTTCGATCTCCGCGAGCCGTCGCTGCACGAAGTTTTCGTGCGCGCCGTGGGCGGCGGAGGAGGAGTCGGCCATGCTTGATCAAAAAACCCGTCTCGTCGCCGCCCGCGAGGTGGTCGAAAACACGCGCACCAAAGCCTTCTGGATCGGCATCTTCATCTTTCCGCTGCTGCTCGTCATGTCGATCGTGGTGCCGGCCTGGATCGAGAAGACCAAATCCGCGCGCGAGTACGTGGTCGTCGATCACTCGGGCTGGCTCCACGAAGCCATCGAGCAGCGCGCCGCCCTCCCGGATCTCGAAAAAGTCTTCCGGCACGCTCTGACCCTCAAGCAGCAGAGCGGCGAGGCCGGGGCGGAGGAGTCGGTGAGCTGGGAGGCCCTGCCCGCCGAGCTGCGCCAGGCGGTCACCCAGCTCGAGCTGGCCATCCCCATGCTGCAGGCGAGGCTCGAGGCGGACGAGGGCTCCGTCGAGCCCGACGCCGCCGAAACCCAGGCCGTCGAGAGCTTCGCCGCCACGATCAGCGGCCTTTCCGGCCCGCGCGGCGAGCGCCTGCGCGGGCGCGTGCCCGAGGCCGCCATGGCCGAGCTGACCAGCCTGCGCGACGCCGTGCGCGATTGGTGGCAGGCCCTGCCCGCCGAAGAGGCCGCGGGCTTCGGCGGCGCGGTGACCAAGGACCGCTACGTGGTCCGCCGCCCTGGCCCCTCAGAAACCCCTGCCGCGCAGGCGCCTCCCAGCATCGAGGCGCTCAACGATCAGGTGGCGGCCGAGGATCTCTTCGCCTATTTCGTGATCGACGAAGACCCGGTGCACGCCGAGAAGGCGATCAAATACGTCTCCGCCAACCTCACCGACGAGGATCTCAAGAACTGGTTTGGCAACCTCGCTTCCGAGGTCATCCGCGATCGGCGGCTCGATCTCGAGGGCATCGATCCCGAGGTCGCCAGCTGGGTGCAGGCGCCGGTGGAGTTTGAGGTGACGCGCATCGGTGCGGCGGGTGAAGAGGCGGTCGACACCCAGGCGCGCGTCCGCCAGTGGGCGCCGGTGGCCTTCGTCTACCTTCTGTGGATCGCCATCTTCTCGATCGCTCAGATGCTGCTCACCAACACCGTCGAAGAGAAGAGCAACCGGATCATGGAAGTGCTCCTCTCCTCGGTCTCGCCGCTCCAGCTGATGGTCGGGAAAATCGGCGGCATCGCGGTGACCGGCATGCTGATGGTGGGCTCCTGGGTGATCTTTTTCTATCTGGCGGTCCAGGGCCTGCCCCTGCTGCTCGATGCGGACATCCCCGTCGACCTCTCGGCGATCGCCACCGACGGCTTCTTCCTGCTCTCCTTCGTGCTCTACTTCCTGCTCGGCTACCTGTTCTACGCCGCGCTGCTGGTGGCCGTGGGGTCGGTGTGCAACAGCCTGAAAGAGGCCCAGAACCTCCAGGCGCCGATCATGATGCTGCTGATGGTGCCTCTTTTCTCCATGGTCCCCATCGCCCAGGACCCCAACGGCGCGCTGGCCAAGCTGCTCTCCTTCGTCCCGCCGTTCACGCCCTTCGTGATGATGAATCGGGCCGCGGGTCCGCCCCAGCCGTGGGAATACGCGGCGACCACGGCCCTGCTCCTGGTCTCGCTGCTCCTGGTGATGTGGGCGGCGGCCAAGGTCTTCCGAGTCGGCATCCTGATGACCGGCAAGCCGCCCAAGCTCCGGGAGATCCTGCGCTGGATCCGCGTGCCGGTAGGAGCCGTCCCCCAAAGAAAATAGCCCCCTCCCAAGGTGCCTGGCACCCCCAGTGCCCACCCCCAAAGTGCCCTCCAAAAGTGCCTGGCACTCCAAATGCCCCTCCAAAGGTGCCTGGCACTTTAAAGGGGAGGTGCCCCAAGGGGTCTGGCGCTTTAGAGGAAGGTCCCAGCGGCTGGTCAAGACAGCCGCTGGTGACCCAGCTCACCAATTCTCGGAACAACAGTGCAAAACGGGCCGACGGTTTCCGTCTTTAATCAATATGGCCCGAACTCTACGCTTTTTGCACCGACCGGGCGCCGTAGTCGAAATCACCCAGCGGACCCTCCAGGGACGCTACCTGCTGAGGCCTTCCCAGCAGACCAACGACCTGATCGTTGGGTGCCTCGCCCGCGCGCGCCAGAAGAACCCCGGAGTCCGCCTCCACGCGGTCTCCGTGATGTCCAACCACCTGCACATGCTCGCCTCCTTCGA
>JBCCLG010000530.1:0-4485 GCA_039027015.1 Acidobacteriota bacterium
GCCTCGAGCAAAGCGTCGGCGCCGTGGTCTACGGCAAAGAGGACGTGGTGCGCATGGCTACGGTCGCGCTTTTGGCGGGGGGCCATATCCTCATCGAGGACGTGCCGGGGGTCGGCAAGACGACCCTGGCGCAAACCCTGGCGCGGGCCATCGGCCAGGCCTTTCAGCGCATCCAGTTCACCAGCGATCTGCTGCCTTCAGACATCATCGGCATGTCGGTCTTCCGGCAGGGCGAGGGGGAGTTCGAGTTCGTTCCTGGCCCCCTCTTTGCCAACGTCGTGCTGGCCGATGAAATCAACCGCGCCACCCCCAAAACCCAGTCCGCCCTGCTCGAGGCGATGAGCGAGCGGCGGGTGTCGGTGGAGCGCAAGCGCTACGTGCTCCCCGAGCCGTTTCTGGTGATCGCCACGCAGAATCCTCTCGAGTACCTCGGCACCTTTCCGCTTCCCGAGTCCCAGCTCGATCGCTTCCTGATGTCGCTCTCGATGGGCTACCCGCCGCGCGAGGACGAGAAGCGTCTGCTCCTCTCGGGCGGCGTCGAAGGCCTGATGCAGACCGCGGCTGCGGCGATCACTCCCGAGGATCTAGCCGCCCTGCAGGCGGCGGTGCGCGGGGTCTCGGTGTCCGAGAAGCTGGCCGACTACATGATCGAGCTGGCCGAAGCTACCCGCCGGGGGAGCGGCGAGTTCAGCCTGGGCGTTTCCACCCGCGGCCTCCAGGGTCTGTTCAGGGCCACCCAGGCCCTCGCCCTGTGCGAAGGGCGCGACTACGCGGTACCCGACGACGTGCAGCGCCTGGCCGTCCCCACCCTCGCTCACCGCATCAGCCTGCGGCGCGGCGGAGTGCACCTCGAGGAGCAGCGGGAGGCAGTGCGGCGCGTGCTGTCCGCCGTCCCCGTGCCGCTGTGAGCGGACCCCTCGAAGATCCGGGACGGGTTCGCTCCCACGGCGTGCAGCTCACCCGGGTCGGCATGTGGTTCGTGATCTCCTGCGTGCTGATCGCCGTCGCCGCCATCAACACCGGCAACAACGGCCTCTTTCTGACCGTCGCCGCCATGGTGGCCGCGCTTCTGATCTCCTTCGTCATGGCCGGCCTCAACGTCTCGCGAGTGCGAGTCGAGGCCGATCTCGACGCCGAGCTCTACGCCAACGCGCCGTCCTACCTGCGCGTCACGGTGCACAGCAGGCGACTGCTGCTGCCCTCCTGGCTGCTGGTGGTGAGCGCCGGGCCCGACGCCTTTGATCCGCCCGAGCGCCGCCGCGCGCCGTCGCGTCCGCTGCTGGTGCCTCATCTGGCCGCGGGCGAGCGGTCGAGCGGCCAGCTCGAGCTGCGCCTGCGCCGCCGCGGCCCGCGCCGCCTGCGCGTTCTCGAGGTCACCAGCCTCTTTCCCCTGGGCCTTTTCCGCAAGGGCGGAAGCCACCCCCAGGAGGCCGAGGTGCTGGTGTATCCGGAGATCTTTTCCTCCACGGCGAGCGCCCTTTCGGAATCCGCGGCGAGCGGCGAGGCCGTCGATCCGCGCGCCGGCGAGGGCCAGGACTTCCACTCCCTTCGCGAGTACCGGCAGGGCGATGATCCGCGCGGCATCCACTGGAAGCAGACCGCTCGGCAGCGCCGCCTGATCTACCAGCAGCGCAGCACCGACCGCGAGCGCCGCCTGCGCATCGTTTTCGACAACGCGGTGGGAGAGCCCGCCGACGACCAGGCGATCGACCGCTTCGAGCACCTGGTCAGCGAAGCGGCAACCGCCGCGGTCGAGGCGCTCGCCGAGGGCTACAGCGTGGCGCTGATCACGCGTCAGGAAACCATCGACTACGCCACCGGACCGAGGCATCGCCGCCGGCTGCTCGAGGTGCTGGCCCACGTGCAGGCCGCGCCCGAAGAGAGTCGGCCTCTCCACGCTTCTATCGCCGACGACCCGGAGGCGTCCCTGCGCTTCGGATCGGCCCGCCAGGAGGTGGCGTGAGGTGATTTTCGCCCGCGAAAAGCGCCTGATGCTGGGCTGGGCCGCTCTGCTGGCGCCGCTGCCCCTGCCGCTCAACGACGTTCTCGAGTGGCCGGTGCTCTTTGTCTACGCCGTGCTGGTGGTGCACTTCATCCGTCGGGTGGAGGCCGGTCGCGAGCGCTGGCTGCCCAATTGGGCGCTCAACCTGCTGGGCTTGGCCTACATGCCCGTGCTGGCGATCGACCTGAGCTCCACCTTCCAGATCGGGCAGCTGGTCCGATCTCTGCTGCATCTGATTCTCTTCGTGGTGCTGGCCAAGCTTTACTCCATGCGCCGCGAGAAGGATAAGTGGCTGATCTTCGTGTCGCTCTTCGTCATCTTCGTGGCGGCCATGGCGACCAGCTCGCACCTAACGATCGTCTTCTATCTGCTGGCCGGGCTGGCGCTGGGCTTCTCGATCATGGCCCGCTTCGCGCACCTGCACGTGCTGGCGCGCCTCGACGAGGATCCCCGCCAGCTGGTGCGCCAGCCCTCCAGGCTGCCGAAGGCGCGCTTTCTCTCGGCCGCCGCCATGGCGGCCCTGGTGATCGTGGCGATTCCCATCTTCGCGTCGCTGCCGCGGATCAACCAGCCCTTTGTGATGGCTCCGGGAACCGGCAACTTCGGCCTCTCCCGCACCACCGGCTTTTCGGACTCGGTCAACCTGTCGATCACCTCCGAGATCCGCGGTAACCGCGCGGTGGCCCTGCGGCTCGAAACCGAGGCGTCGATCGACGTCGACAACCTGCGGCTCAAGGCGGCGACCTACGACTTCTACGCCAACAACAGCTGGCACCGTCACCGGGGCGTCGACCTGTGGTTTTTGCAGCCGGACGAGGGCGGCCTGCTGCGCCTGCCCGGGGGCCAGGAGGAGGGGGAGAAGGCGACGATTTTCCTCGAGCCGCTGAACTCGACAAGTCTGCCGGCGCCGATGCGCACCGTGGCGGTCCACATGGGCGAGCTGGTGAGCAATCTGCGCCTCGACGCCGGCGGCGCCCTGATGCTGCCGGGGCGCAAGCCGACCCGCATGATCAGCTACGACCTGATGCTCGGCAGCGAGCCGCTGATCGCCGGCCGCCTCGAGGGGCCCGAGGCCATGCAGCTTGGCGCCACCGATCCGCGCGGGGTGACCCCGCGGCTCGCCGAGCTGGCGGCCCAGGTCATGGGCGAAGGCGACGACGAGACCCGCATCGGCAACCTCCTGCGGCACCTGCTGAACGAGTACGGCTACACCCTCGACTTCACCGGGCGCAGCGGCGAGAGCCCGATCGAGGATTTCCTCTTCGTGCACCGCAGCGGGCACTGCGAGCTCTTCGCCACCTCCATGGTTCTGATGCTGCGCTCCCAGGGTATTCCGGCCCGCCTCGTCACGGGTTTTCTCGGCGCCGAGGCCAACGCCCTCGAGGGCTATTACCTGGTTCGCCAGGGCAACGCGCACGCGTGGGTCGAGGCGTGGACCGAAGCGGCCGGCTGGCGCATGTACGACCCGACCCCGGCCGAGGGTCGGCCGGGAGGAGCCGGCGGCTCGGGCTGGCGGCTCTTCTTCCAGCAGCTCTACGACTACCTGGTTTTCCGCTGGGATCGCTACGTGCTGAGCTACGGCGCCGAGGACCAGCGCAGCTTTTTCGCCGTGGTGCGCGAGCGGCTCACCGAGTGGTGGAGCGGCCTGCGCGATCTGCTGGGGCGCGACGACCCGCAGCCTCAGCCGATCCCTGAAACCGCCTCGGCGGCAGACCAGCCCATCGAGTTCCTGGTCGAGGATCCCGAGAGGGCCGAGGCGCTGTGGCAGAAGCCCTGGGCGCGCTACGGCGGCCTGGCTCTCTTTTTGGGCGCGCTCGGCGCCCTCGGCCTCCATTGGCGGACCAGGCCGCTGCGGCCGGAGGTGGCCTACGATCGGCTGCGGGTGGCCCTGGCGGACCTCGGGCTGGAGATCGACCCCGCGACCTCCGGTCCGCTGGCCGTGCGCTCCCTGATCGCCCGGCAGCATCCCGACGCCGCCCCCGCGGCTTCGGCGATCATCGATCTCTACGTGCGCTCGAGCTTCGCCGAGAGGCCCGCCAGCGCCGAGCAGTGCCGACCCCTGCGTCGGCATCTCGACGACGCGCTGGGCGCGGTCACGCGCGATCTCAAGGCCCGCCGCGCTTCGGCCGGCCGCAACGACAGCCTGGACGCCGCGGCCTGAAGCCGTGAGCTCCTCCGGCGGGCCTGCCGCGCGCGAGCGGCGCAACCCCGAGCCTCAAGAGCGCTATCACCTGGTGATTCTCGGCGGCGGCCCGGCGGGTCTTGAGGCCGCGCTCTTGGCCGCCGAGCTCCCCGGGGCTCGGGTGGCGCTGGTCGCGCGTCGCGCCGTTCCTGCCGTGCCGGCGGTCGATCTCTTTGTCGGCCACGGCCGCCTGGTGGCCGGGGACACCGTCGAGGTCGAGGGCGCTCGCCTGCGTTTCCGGCGCGCTCTGCTCGCGCGGGGCGCCGCGGTGTCTCCGCCGCCGATCGCCGGGCTCGAGGCC
>JBCCLG010000531.1:0-4469 GCA_039027015.1 Acidobacteriota bacterium
CGATATTTCTATAGATCAATTAAATGGCTTCATCATGAGCGGTTTGGAATTACGAGGACGGCTGACCATGCACCCTGACGGCCCTTCCCACCGAACGCACCGTGCTGCCCTGAGCCCGCGACGGGCGCTGCCCTTTTTCGCTGCAGCGGCTGTATTTCTGCTTCAGGCGCCGGCGCTCGCGGCAAACGAGGTCGCGAGCCCGGATGCCGCCGACGCGTCGGCCACGGTCGGAGTCGACACGGAGCCCCTGGCGCGCATCGAGGGAGATCTCCTCGTCCTGCGCGGCGGGCAAACGATCTCACTGGCCTCCCTGCCGGCGGGCGAGACGCTCACGCTCGAAGTGTTCGTCAACGTCGACAGCCCGCTTCCGGGCGGCACCACCGAGATCTCGAGTCAGGTGAGCGCCGCGGGCGCCAACTTCACCACCGAGCCGTCGAACGACCCCGCCACTCCGGCCGATGACGACGCCACGGTCACCGGACTCCTGGTGGAGGCGGACCTGGCGATCACCAAGACCGATGGCGCCACCGCCTCCGTTCCGGGCGATCAGATCGTGTACACGCTGGTGGCCTCGAACAATGGCCCGAGCGCGGTCGGCGACGCCGCGGTGGCGGATACCTTTGCGGCGCCGCTCGAGAACTGCACGTTCACCAGCGTGGCGGCCGGCGGGGCGAGCGGCAACACGGCCGCGGGCTCCGGCAACCTGGCCGAGGTGCTCAATTTACCGTCGGGCGCCTCCGTGACCTACACCGTCACCTGCGATATCAACCCGGGCGCCACCGGCACGGTCTCCAATACGGCGACGATTCAGTCGTCCTCGGTCACCGACCCGGTACCCGGCAACAACTCGGCGAGCGACACCAACACCCTCAGCCCCTCGGCCGACGTGGGGGTGACCAAGACCAACGGTACGACCACCTCCCTGCCGGGCGCTGTCACGGTCTACACCATCGTCGCGTCGAACGCCGGGCCGTCGACGGCTCCCAGCGTCACTCTGAACGACACGTTCCCGGCGATTTTGCTGAACTGCTCCTACACCAGCCTGGCGGCTGGCGGCGCAACCGGCAATACGGCTTCGGGCTCGGGAGACCTGGCCGAAACCTTGAGTCTGCCGCCGTCCTCCTCCGTGACCTACACCGCGACCTGCCAGATCGATCCGGGGGCCACCGGCAGCCTCACCAACACCGCGACCGTCTCTTCGACGACGCCGGATCCCGACGGCTCGAACGCCAGCGCGACCGATACCGACACCCTGGAGCCGACGGCAGATCTTCGGATCACCAAGGACAACGGCACCGCTTTCTCGATTCCGGGTACTCAAACCACCTACACGATCCAGGTTTCCAACACGGGCCCCTCGGCCGTCCCCGATGCGGCGGTGGTCGATGTCTTCCCGCCGAGTCTTCTGAACTGCACCTACACGAGCGCCGCTCTGGACGGCGCCACGGGCAATACGGCCTCGGGCAGCGGCGATATCGGCGACACCCTCAACCTGCCCCTCGAGGCGTCGGTGACCTACACGGCGACCTGCGATATCGCGGAGGACGCTTCGGGCACGCTGTCGAACACGGCCACCGTGACCTCGACCCTCGTGCAGGAGAGCGATAGCGCCAGCAACAGCGCGAGCGACAGGGACAACCTGCGCGCGACCGCCGACGCCCAGGTCACCAAGACCAACGGCGTCACGGAGGTCTTCGCCGGCCTGCAGACGACCTACACGATCGTCGCCACCAACCTCGGGCCCTCGGCGTCGACCGATTTCTTCATCGACGACACTTTCGACCCGTCGGTGCTCGAGAACTGCACCTACACCAGCCTGGCGGCCGGCGGAGCGACCGGCAATACCGCGTCCGGTACCGGCGACATCTCCGATGATCTAGACATGCCCGCCGGCGCCTCGGTGACCTACACGGCGACCTGCGACGTCCGCACGGCGGCTACCGGCACCCTGGTCAACGCAGCGGAGGTGACCGCCAAGGACGCGGTCGACCCCGTGGAGGCAAACGACCTCGCGATCGATACCGACACGATCGTGCGCCCCGCAGATTTGGAGATCGAGAAGTCCGCCGATGTCTCGGTCGCCGGCGTGGGCGACCCGATTGTCTACACCCTCGACGTCACCAACGCCGGGCCCGGCGACGCACAAAACGTCGTGATCAGCGACGCGCTTCCCGCCGGCATCACCGTGGACTCGACCACCGGCTGCCTCGAGCCTGTCGGCGTGCCGACCTGCACCCTCGGAAGCCTGGCCTTGGGGGCGAGCGCCCAGGCCACGATCCGCGTCACGGTCGATCCGTCGCCGCCTTCGCCGATCGTCAACACGGCGAGCGTCGCGGCGGACAACTTCGACCCCGACGAAGCCAACAACTCGGACGACGCGGAGGTGGACACGGATTCCGAGCCGCCGACCGTGCTGGCGGTCACCACCAACGCCGGACCGCTCGAGGAGTGCGCCACGCAAAACGCCGAGATCACCACGTTGACGGTGGTCTTCAGCGAGGCCTTGAGCGCCGCGGGAGGCGGGGGAGCCGAACAGGCGGACGATCCGGCTAACTACGTTCTGGTAGCGCCCAGCTTCGACCGCGAGCTGGACACCCTGACCTGCGACGCTCTCTCGGCCGACGACCGCCTGGTGACCTTCGCCCAGGCGATCTACGCCGCAGACGCCCCGGTCGCGGGCCAGGCGACCGCCACCCTGGAGCTACCCATAAACCGCAGCCGTCTGCAGGATGACCCCTACAGGCTGCTGGTGTGCGGCACGCTGCAGGATCTCGCCGGCAACGAGCTGGACGGCAACGCCGACGGCCTCGGCGGCGACGACTTCGAGATCTACTTCCGGGTCGATCGCAACAACCGCTTCGCCAACGGCTCGCTCGACTGCGAGCTCGTGCCCTGGCAGCTAGAGCCTGACGGCACGGCGCAAATCAGCCAAAGCGGCGAGGACTTCGAAGACGCCTCGACTTCGGGATCCGCCCAGGTCGCCTTCGCCACGGAGGAGAGCTTCGGGCTCAGCCAGTGCGTGGAGCTCGACCCGGCCGAGAACCCGCAGCGGCTCTCGTCGCGGATCCGCGTCGACGCAGCGGCGGGCGTCGAGGTGGTGGCCGTGAGGTCCTGCCAGTTCTTTGACCAGGCCGGCTGCGTCGGCGGCTCCCTCGGACTCGAATTCGACGCCCTGGTGCTCGGAGACACCTCCGGCGCGTGGATCGACAAAGACCCCGCGTTCGAGTTCGAGGCGCCCCCGGGCACCGCGTCCGCCGCCTGCGAGGTCGCCGTCGATTCGCTGGACGACGCGGCGTTCAACGCCTTCGTCGACGCCCTCTACGTGGGCCGCGGCGACGGTCCGATCTTCCTAAACGGCTTCGAGTCAGGGGGCGTCACGCTCTGGTCTGACGCGATGGGGAATTGAACCGATGCTCATCCAAGAGGAAAGCCACGTGATGCCGACGCTGCCCCTGAGTCGATCTTCCGCCCCGCGTCCCGCGGTGCTCGGCGCGGCCCGGGCGCTGCTCGCGCTCCTTCTGCTGGGCGCCGCCGGCGCACCGATGGCCGAGGCCCGGGAGGCCCAGGAGCCCCGGGCCCAAATCCGCGTCCATGCGCCCCTCGGCGGCACGCTCCAGCCGCCCCTGCCCGACCCGGCGGACTTCCCGGCTCAGCTGGTGCTCGACGACGACTCGGCGGAGAGCGACTTCGGCCTCGTGGGCGCGCAATCCCAGCCGTTCCTGTGGTTTAACCGCCTGAGCCCCGATCTGCCGTTCTCCCTGGAGCAAATGTGGGTGCTCTTTCCACAGGATGCCAACCTGGCGGGCGCAGCGATTCAGCTGGCGGTTTATCAGGATCCCGACGGCGACCCGACCAACGGCGCCGAGCTGCTGGCGACTTTGGATCGCACGGTGCTCGCAAACGACGGCGTGAGCTTCTCGATCTACGACTTTCAGCCTCCCGTCGAGATCACCGAGGGCGATCTCTACCTCGGCGTCATCAGCCGCTACGCCGAGTCTCCGACGCCGCCGACCTTCCCGGCGACCCTCGATACCGACGCCTCGCAGATGCGTTCGTGGGTGGCATTCTGGATGAACGGCCCGCCCGCGGTGCCCGAGCTGCCGGCGGACGACGAGAATCTCCTGATCGACGATCTGACCCCAAACGGCGCCAATTTCCTGATCCGAGGCTTCGGCCGCGGCGGCGCCACGGTGGTCGAGGTGCCCACCCTCGGCGACCTCGGCTTTGCGCTTCTGGCTTTTCTCCTCTCGGCGGCCGGCCTGCTCTTGCTCAGGCGGCGCGCCGGAGAGGCCGACTCGATTCAAAGGTAACTCATGGTGACCACGCCCTTGAACACCC
Organism: Acidobacteriota bacterium; assembly: GCA_039027015.1. Lineage (GTDB taxonomy): Bacteria > Acidobacteriota > Thermoanaerobaculia > Multivoradales > J023 > JAUIJL01. The sequence goes on from JBCCLG010000531.1 coordinate 4,339, forward strand.
AAGACCTCACCGCCGGGCGGCGCTCCGCCGCCGGCCTCGCTTCTCGGGTGGCGGCCGCCGCCCTGACGCTGGCCTTCTTCTCGAGCGCCGCCTCGGCCCTCGTGGTCGACGATTTCTCGGTCGGCGGCGAG
>JBCCLG010000532.1:0-4457 GCA_039027015.1 Acidobacteriota bacterium
ACTCCATGAGCTGGCCGGGCATGCCCAGGGTACCGTCTCGAAACATGGCGGTGCGCGATCGCGACACCTCCTCGTAGACCACCTCCTGGGCTTCCCCGCCGTCGATCGTGACCCACAGCGAATAGCGCAGGCCGTTTTGGTCGGCCGGCCGGAAGCGCGCCCGGCTGACCAGCCGAAGCTCCCCGGGACCGCGCACGGTCACCACCCTGGGCGACGTCTCGGAAAGCAGCTCATACGGGCGGTCTTTGCCGGAGACGAAAATGGGAATTTCTTGCTGAGCCGACGCCGAATCGGCGACGAGGAGGAGCGCCGCAGCGAAAAGGATCGCGGGGACCCGCCGCCGCGTGGGGCCAGCGCTCTTTGAGAGTCTCACATGCATGGTCAATCCTGGGAGTTCGGCGCGCTGCTGCCTAGCGCGTGGGCGCGACGGTCGAAGATATAAAGGGCCAAGAGTCCCGCGATGAGCAGCACGGTGACGATCAGGGTTTGCGTCCAGTGGTAGCGAAGCTCGCCGAAAACCTTGCCGGTCCCCGGCGGCGGAACAACGTCGTGCACGGGCTCCAGGCCATAGCGGTCGCGCAGCCTTCTGATGTTCAAAAGGTGGATCACCGCGGCGCCGTCCTCGGCCAGGCGCATCAAGGCTCCGCGCGCCGGATAGTTGCGGGTGGGCAGACGCTCGCTGGCGCCGTTGGGGATGAGGTCGCCGTTGAGGGAGTGCCCGAGACTGGCGACGCCGCCGCCCACGTTGACGTAGGCTGCCACCGGCTCGGGAGCGCAGCTTTCGCGGTAGATCCTAGCGCGCTCGCGGATGCTCTGATCGACCTGGTCGGCCTCGATCCGGAGGATGCCGTTCCGCTCGATGGCGGCGCGCAGCAGCTGACGGCCCTTGGGCGAGAGGCCCCGGCCAGTATCGTTGCCGCCGCCCATCGAGGCCGCCACGGAGCGGGTGGTGAAGAGCCCCTGGCGCTCCAGCTCCGACTCCATGTCGAGCCAGGTGAAAAAAGGGTCCGTGGCGCCGAAATTCGACGCCCCCACCGAGGAGATCAGCGCGACCCGAACGCCCCGGGTCTCGAGGGCGGCGAGCACCGAGAGATTGAGCGCCGGGAAGGAACCCGTGACGGCGACCGCCACGCACTCGCCGGACTCGACGCCCAGCTGGTGCAGCATCTCGATCACCACGGCGGCGAAGTTCGGGTCGGTGCTCGCCAGCTTGGCGTCTAAATACCCGCGATCGGTGGTGATTTGGGTGTACTCCTGCCCGATCAGGGCCGTCTCCGCCGGATCGTTGACCGTATCGACGAACACGCCCCGCTCGAGACGGCTGATCTTGAGCTGCTGCGCGGCGCGCGCCGACAGCTCGGCGGCGCGCAGCATTTCGTCGTAGTAGGGGCTCTGCTCCACGTGCAGGCCGCTCTCGACGTAGAACGACGCCAGGAGGGTCAGCGCCGCTGCCGGAACCAAAACGCGATTGGAACGCGGCGAAAACCAGTGAAAATCCACCGTGGGCTCCTCAATTGGGCAGCGGCATGCCGCCGAAAACGAGAATGACCAGGAATCGAACCAGGGTCGAGGTGATGAGGATCGCGCAGATCGTCCGCACCACCCCCTGCTTTAAAAACCAATTCGCGATCAGGCCCGGAATCACCCAGCCGACGGCGTACAGCTCCAGCGTTTCGAGGCCGATATTGAAGCTCAGGTAGTTGCGCGAGGCAATCGAGAGAACGCAGCCCACCAGCACGCAGAGAACCAGCTGGCGGCGCCCGAAGATAAAGGCTCGCCGGGAGATCGCCGCGAGCAAAACGGCGGTCAGCCCGGCGACCGCAAAAACGCCGGCGAGCTTCTCAGGCGCGCCGAGCTGCAGGGCGATATAGCCGGGCACCACCAAACCTCCGGCGGCCAGCCCAAAACCTTCATAGGCCAAAAGACTCAGGGCGAGTCCCAGGGCGATCGCGACTTCAACCACGGCTTCGACTCCTCTTCTCGAACCAGTCCACTGTCTTGGCGCCTTCGCCACCCATATTTCCGATCGCCACGACGCTGATCTCCCCGGGATCGAGGGACAGAATCGCCTCGAAGACCGTCTCGGGACCGGCGTGGCCCAAATCGAAGATCTTGTCCGCCGCAACCCCGAGGCTGCGCAGGCGCCGGGTCACGACGTCGGTAGGCTCGCCCATCACGAAGATGGCCGCGACCTCGACCGCGAGATGCTCGGCCACCAGCTGAGCGAGCTGCTCGGAGCGCTCCTTGCGGTCCGGACGGCTGTTGAGCAGCACGCAGCGCTGCCCGGTAAGAAGGCCGTCCGAGGCCAGCTTGCGCCAAATCGTGAGCGACGATTCCGGGTCGTTGGCGGCGAAGGCGTTGAAGAAATGAACCACCGAATAGCCTTGGCTGACCGACGACCGGGTAAGCACGCCGGCGTCTGGCCGCGCCCGCCACATGCCCTGAAGAGCGACCTCCCGAGGCACCCCCAGCTCCGCGCACACGGCGAGGGCCAGGGCCACGTTCTCGCGATGCTCGATATAGCCGAACCCCGCGAGATCTTCGGCGGCCACCGAGTCGGCCGCGATCGGCACCGCCTCGGCGCCCCGCTCCTTGGCCAGGCGCTTGACCAGGGCGAGATTCTCCTGTTCGGCGGTCAGCACCCGCGAGCCGGCGGGGATGGTGTTGGCCATCGCCGCTCCCACTTCCTCGAGGGTTCGACCCATAACGTCGGTATGGTCGAGTCGCACATTGACCAGCACCGGCAGCGTGGCGTGGATCATCTGATGCTCGGTGATTCGCTGATAGGTCGGCTCGAGAGCCATGCACTCGATGACCAGCGCCTCGGCGCTCCGCTGGCGGGCAAAGTCGATGATCGAGAGCTGCTCGAGGATGCTCGGCGCAGCCTTGCGGTGCACCGGAACGTCCGAGCCGTCGTCGAGAATCAGCCGCGGGAAGGTACCGGTCACTTTGGTGATCGTCGCCACCCCGCCGGCGCGCAGGCCGGCTCCCACGAGCCTCGTGACGCTCGACTTGCCGCGGGTGCCGTTGATGTGGATGCGATGCGGGATCGACTCCACCTGGCGCTGATGCCGGCGAAATTCGAGCGCCGCGGCCACCAGCAGCAGAACCACGAGAGCAAGAAGAATGAAGAAGCTCGGCATCTTTCTCTCGGGGTCTCCGTCGGATGAATCGTGAGGCGCCCGGGAAACCAGAGTTTCCGGGGGCGGGCTACGGGCTGACGGAACGAACTCTAGGCGACTGCCTATGACAGGGAGGTTGGAGCGACCTTAACAAAAATTCATGGACCTCCAGCCGAGCCTCCCCGCGCCGAGGCCGACCCTCCCTCGAAGCCGGGCTGCCGCTGCCGGGCGGGAATCCATAGGCTCAGGGTGAGGCCCCCTTCGCCGTCCACTTCGATCGATGCGCCGTGCAGTTCGCAGATCGCGGCCACCAGGCTCAGGCCGAGCCCGCTCCCCCGCTGATCGCGGTGGCTGCGCAGGCGGTAGAAGCGCTCGAAGACCTTGTCGATCTCGTCCTCCGGGATGCCCGGCCCGGTATCGCGAACCTCCAGGCGGGCCCCGGGGCGATCGGGTGCGCGGGTGGGCTCCAGCTCGATCGACACGCGACTCGAAGGCGGGTTGTACTTGAGCGCGTTGTCGAGCAGATTCGACGCCGCCTGCATCCACAAATCGGGATCGCCCTCCACCTCCAGAGGGGAGGGCGTCACGCGGCAGTCGAAGGCGAGCTTCTTCTCAGCCATCGCCGGAGCGTAGAGGTCCGCGGCGTCGCCAACCACCGCGCCGAGGTCGAAGACCTTGAAGCCCTTGCGCTTGGAGCCGCTTTTGACCCGCGCGATGCGCAGCAGCGCGTTGAAGGTCTCGAGGAGCTGATCGGCCTCCTCCTGCACGGCGCTCATCATGGCCGGAGTCGGAGCCTCGCTGCGCCCCACCAAATCCAGCTGGCCGCGAAGCCTGGTGAGGGGCGTGCGCAAATCGTGAGCGATGTGATCTGCCACGTCCGAGAGCGTCGCGATGGTGTCGTCGAGCGACTCGAGGGTCGCGTTGATCGACAGGCGCGCGGCGTCGAGATCCCCGTCTGGGTTGCGCCTGGTGAGGCGCGCCAGAGTCTCGCCGTCGCGAAGCCGCCGGTTGAGGCGCGAGAGATCGGCGGCGAGCGATACCGGCCCCAGCGCCAGGCGATAGGACCCGAGAAAAACCAGGCCCAGGGAGACGAGGGCCCACAGCCCGGCGGCCAGCCAGAGAGGTCCCGCCATCTTCGCCGGATCCTCGACCTCGACCGAGCTGCGCATCAGCGCCTCCATCTGGTCATCGAAGATCGTTTCGCGGGCCACGCACCGCCAGTCGCCCGAGGCTCCCCTGGAGCTCGAGGCGCCGTCCTCGAATTCGGAAAGCTCGGGGCGCTGACGCCCGTCGCCCAGGCCGAGATCCTCGGTGTCTTCCTCCCCCTCGAGAAAG
>JBCCLG010000533.1:0-4446 GCA_039027015.1 Acidobacteriota bacterium
AACACGCCGTGCGATCCTATCGATGTTGCTCGAGGATGACATGGCGGTGACAGATGTCGCAGAACCCTTTGAGATTTCTCTGGCTGCGTCGGATCAGTCGAACTACGACCGCCTCTGCATGCTCGACGCCGGCCGGTTCATGATCGACGAGCGACCGCTCTTCGGCATCGGCCTCGAGATGGTCGAAGAGCGCTATCCGATTTACCGGCACCCGACGGCGCCGCAGGCCCAGGTGCCGCACCTGCACAACTCGTTTCTCCAGCGCGCCGCCGAGCAGGGCCTGATCGGTCTGGCCGCCTATCTGGCGATGATGGCGGGCGCCCTTTTCCTCGGCCTGCGCGGGCTGCGCCGCGAGGGCATCGACGGCCCGCGCGGCGACCTCTATCTCGCGCTGGTGCTGATTCTGGTGGCGTTCAACGTCGCCAGCCTGTTTGAGGACAACTGGCGCGACACCGAGGTCAGGCGCCTTCTTCTTTTCTGTTTCGCGATGCCCCTCTGCCTCGAGCGCTGGCGGGATCCCGACCGATCCGCCTGATCTCTCGAGGCCGCCCCCGGATTACTCTTCCCGGAAAGCCCAGTCATGAGCAGCAGCTCCACCGAAGCTTTTACCTCTTTTCTCGCCGGCCTCCGCCCCGAGATCGACGCCACCATAGACCGCCTGGTGCCGGCGGAGAACGTGGCCCCCACCCACATCCACCAGGCGATGCGCTACAGCCTTTTCGCCGGCGGCAAGAGGGTCAGGCCCGCCCTGGTGGTGCTCGCCGGTCAGACCCTCGGGGTGCCCCGCGCGGCGTGCCTGCACGGCGGCGCGGCCCTCGAGTTGATCCACACCTACAGCCTGATCCACGACGATCTGCCGTCGCTCGACGACGACGATCTGCGGCGCGGACGCCCGACCTGCCACCGGCGATTCGACGAGGCGACGGCGATTCTGGCCGGCGATGGCCTGCTCACCCTGGGCCTCGCCATCCTCGCCGACGGACCTCCCGAGGTTTCCGCCGAGGCCCGGTGCGCGGCGGTCTCCAGCGTCGGCCGCTCGATCGGGACCCTGGGCATGATCGGCGGGCAGGTGGAGGATCTCGAGGCCGAAAAACGCTGGCCGGAAGACGCCGCCGCCGCCCTCGAGGCCATCCACCGCCGCAAGACGGGGGAGCTGCTGACCTCCTGCCTGCGCCTGGCAGGCCTCTACGCCAACGCCGCGCCGGAGACCCTCGAGCGCCTGGTGGGGCTGGGCGAGCTGATCGGACTGCTCTTCCAGATCGGCGATGATATTCTGGACGTGGAAGGCACGTCCTCGACCCTCGGCAAGACCGCCGGCAAGGACGCGGCCAACGACAAGCTGACCTATCCAGGGCTTTACGGGCTCGACGAAGCCAAGCGCATGCTCGAGCGCACGCGTCTCAAGGCTCTGGACCTGGCCCACGAGCTTCCGGAGCAGGGCGGTCTCTTTCCCTCGATGATCGCCTTTTTGTCGACCCGGAAGAGCTAGAAATCATGCCGCGCACCGTGCGCCTCGATCAATTGCTGCATCAACGCGGATTCTTCCCCAGCCGCGAAAAGGCCAAGCGGGCGGTGATGGCGGGGCTCGTCCACGTCGGCGGGCAGCGGGCCGACAAGCCCGGCACCGGCTTTGTGCCCGAGGCCGAGATCGAGGTGCGGGGCAAGGGCGAGCCCTTCGTGTCGAGGGCCGGGCGCAAGCTCGCGGCCGCCCTCGACCGCTTCGAGCTCGATCCGAGGGGATTCACCTGCCTCGACGTCGGAGCCTCGACGGGCGGCTTCACCGATTGTCTGCTCCAGCGCGGCGCGGCCCGCGTCTATGCCCTGGACGTCGGCTACGGCCAGCTCGACCAGGGACTGCGCCTCGACGGGCGGGTGGTGGTGATGGAGCGCGTGAACGCCCGCCATCTGGAGCCCGACGCCCTGCCCGAGAAGGTCGACCTGATCACCTTCGACGTCTCCTTTATCTCGCTCACCAAGGTCGTGCCGCCGACCCTGGCTTTCCTCAAGCCCGGGGGCTACGTGCTGCCGATGATCAAGCCGCAGTTCGAGGCCGGTCGACGTCAGGTGGGCAAAGGGGGCATCGTGCGCGACCCCGAGGTGCGCCGCCGGGTGATCGACGAGCGGGCCGCGGATCTCGAGGCCCTGGGCCTTTCCCCCCTCGGCGTCTTCGACTCTCCGGTGCACGGCATGGAGGGCAATCGCGAAGCCTTCGCGCTTTTCCGCGGCCCGGAGAGCCGCGGCGACGCGCCCCCGGAGACCGCACCATGACCGACGGCGAGCGCGGAGAACCCGCGGCGCCCGGGCGGCCCGAAGCGGCCCGCGAGGAGCGGACGCCCCGGGCCGACTTTAGGCGCCTCGGCATCGTCGCCCGGCCCCACACCCGAGAGGCCATCCGCACCGCCGGCGAGCTGGCCGACTGGCTGGTGCGCCGCGGCCGCGAGGTGGCGGTGGACGAGCCGATTCAGCGCGCCCGCGGCCTGCACCATCTGCCCGCCTTCGACCCCTTAGAGCCCTACGACCTGGTGGTCGTCCTCGGAGGCGACGGCACCCTCCTGTCGACGGCGCGGGTGGTGGCGTCCACCTCGCCGCTGCTCGGCGTCAACCTCGGCCGTCTCGGATTTCTCACCGAGATCGGGCGCCAGGAGCTCTACCAGAGCCTTTTGCGCGTCTTCGCGGGGGATTATCGGCTCGAGGAGCGCTCGATGTTCGACGTCGAGCTGCACCGCCGCGGCCGCGTGATCAACCGCTTTCGCGCCTTCAACGACGCGGTGATCGCCAAGAGCGCCCGCGCCCAGATCATCGAGCTGGAGCTGGAGATCGACGGCCACCGCATGTCGACCTACCGCGCCGACGGCCTGATCATCGCGACCCCCAACGGCTCGACGGCCTACAACCTGTCGGCCGGCGGGCCGATCGTCTACCCGTCCCTGCGCGTGGCGGTGATCACGCCGATCTGCCCTCACGCCCTGACCCTGCGGCCGATCGTGGTGCCCGATTCCGAGGCCATCGAGGTCACCCTGCTCGCCGATCTCCAGGAGGTCTTCCTCACCGTCGACGGACAGGACGGGGCGAGGATGGCGCCCAAGGACATGGTGGTGCTTCAGCGCTCCCCCGACTCGGTGCAGCTGGTGCGGCGCATCGATCGGACCTTCTACGACAGCCTGCGAAACAAGCTGAAATGGGGAGGCTGAACGGCTCCGGGGAGCCCCAGTCGACACGGCCTTCTCCTCATTGGCTGCGCCGCTGGGTCGCGAGGCCGCTCCTGTGGCTGCTGGCCCTCCTCGCCCTCTCGCTCTCCCTCCTGCGCTGGTGGATCGACACCCCCGGCGCCCGGGAGCGGGCGAGCCGCGAGATCACCGCCCGGCTCTCCGCCGCCCTCGACCGCGAGGTGTCGCTCGAGGGCGTGCGCTTTGAGCTGCTGCCCTTCAGCCTCGAGCTGCGCGGCTTCGAGATCGCCGGCGTCTCGCCCGAAGACCCGGCCTTTTTGAGGGTGCCCCGGGCCCTTTTGGAGGCCGACCTCAACGCCCTGCGCCGCGGGCGAGTGCACCTGCGGCGGGTGCGCGTGGAGCGGCCCGAGATCGACCTGCGCTTTTTCCGCGGCGGCGGCGACAACCTGATCGCCACCGAGGGCGAAGGACGGAAGGCCGAGCTGTGGATCGACCGGGTGGAGATCGAGAGCGGGTTTCTCCGCCTCGACCACGAGCGCATTCCCCTAGATCTCGAGGCCGTCACCCTGCGCACCGAGCTGCGCGGCCTCGGCGATCGCCTGCTCGAGGGTCGACTGCAGGTGAGCGACGTGCTCCTCGAGCTGCCCGACGCCCGGCCGATTCGGGTGTCGGTCGACGCCGAGGGCGGCCTCGACGCCCAGCGTCTGCGCGTCGACCGAACTCGGGTCGAGGGTCCGGGTCTCGGCCTGACGGCGGAGGGCGAGTGCACCTGGAGCGGCCCGGGGGGCGAGGCGGGCGGCCAGAAGTGCGCTTTCCGCACGGTCGGCCGGGCGCTGGGCCAGACCCTCGCCGAGCTCGGCTACTTCGGCGCCCTGCGCGGCGAGTTCGGCTTCGAGGGCGACCTCGGCTGGCGGCCCGGCGCGTTTGGCTGGCGCGGTCGGGTGCACTCGGAGCGGGTGGCGATCTGGAGCCGCGAGGTTCGCGGCGTGGAGGGGGAGCTCTCGGCCGATCGCTTTGGCCTCCTGCTGGCGCTCGACCGGGCGGGCTACTGCGGCGGATCCCTCGAGGGTGACGTCAACGTGACCTTCGGCCAGCCGGGCGCTCCGCTGACCGTCGATCTCGACTTCGAGGATCTCTGGCTGAGCGACCTGCTGCAGGATCAGGGGCTGCAGCCGATCGGCCTGGCGGCCTGGGCCAGCGGCCGGGCGACCTATCGATGCAGGCGGTCTGACGGCTGCCGGCGCGGCGACGGCCGGGCCGAGGTCACCCTTTCCCCGGG
>JBCCLG010000534.1:0-4437 GCA_039027015.1 Acidobacteriota bacterium
CGGCGCGCTCCGATGACCACCGCGGCTCCGCGCTCGGCCAGCTTGAGGGCCGCGGCTCGGCCGATGCCCGAGTTTCCGCCGGTGATCACGGCGACTTTGTCGGCGAGGTTGGGATCGAGATTGAGATTCGACATGTGAGTAGCTCCTGTGACCCTGGGGTTCGTGAGTGTATGTGGGAGGCTGAAAAATTTGTACCAATCGGTACAAAACGAGTCCTAAGAAAGCGGCTCCTAGAGCCGCGGCTTCGTCACTGTGAGATTGGGCTGCTGGGCGAGATCGCGATGGAGAAGATGCGGGGGTCGGTCAGCCGGCGATTGGGCTCGCGGCCGGCGCGTCCGGATCCACAAGCCTTATGGCCTGCTCGGCGAGGATCTTGACGGCGTCCGGATCGCTGCCGGACCTGGAGTAGATCCGCATGCCCATGATCATCGACATCAGGGCCTTTACCGTGGGCCCGACCTCGACTCCGGCATCGATCTCGCCGACTCGCTGGCCGGCGTGGATCAGGTCCCGCAGGACCGCCTCGTGCCTGGCGAGGGCTCTGCCCACGATGGACTGGGCCTGCGGGTCGTCGTAGGCCAGCTCGAGGGCGCAGTTGAGGACCATGCAGCCTCGGTGACCCGCCGGCCCGAGGCAGCTTTGGTGAATGGACTCGAGGTGCGCGCGCAGGGCTTCGAGGGGCGATTTGCCGTCGACGAGCCGGCGCGCGTCTTCGGAGACCGTCTCCACATATTGCTCGAGGGCCCGGAGATAGACCTCATGCTTGCTGCCGTAGGCGTTGTAGAAGCTGCCTTTCTGAATGCCCATGGTGGCGAGCAGGTCGCTCATGGAGGTCGCCTGATAGCCCTGGGTCCAGAAGAGATCTCCGGCTTTCCTGAGGGTCTCGTCGACGTCGAATTGCTTATGGCAGGGCATGGTGGTGAGGGCGCGGCGGTCTCGAGGAAAGTTTGGGCGAACGCTCGGTGCGCCGCCAGGAGAGTGTAGCGCTTTTTGTACCGATCGGTCAAGAAACTCGTCGGCCGAGCGTCGGCTGCTCCTCGAGGGCGTCTCGAACCGCGGCGCGCAGGGCCGCGTCGAGCTCCGGCGCCCGGCAGGTCGAGCGCCGGAGAAGAGCCAGGGTGCGCGAGCCGCTGCCGCGCTTCATGGGCACGAACCGCACTCTGCCGGAGTCTCCGAGCCGCTGGAACATGCGCGGCACGATGGCCACGCCCACGTTGGCGGCCACCATCTCGAGCAGGGTGCCGACCTGGGCGGTGGTGCACACCACCGGCATGGTCAGGTGGCGGAGCGTGCAGAAGGCGTTCAGCTGCCGATCGAGGCAGTGCATATCGTTGAGCGCCACCGCGGGAGCGCCTCTAAGGTCGGGCACGCCGAGGCTCAGGGAGTCGGCCAAAGGGTGGTTCTGGGAGACGGCGACCACGAAGGGCTCGACGCCGATCTCCTCGACGTTGAGACCCTGGGCGTCCAACGGAGTGCTGACGATCGCCGCGTCTAGCTCGCCGGCCAGCACCCGGCAAATCAGCTCGGTGGTGAAATCCTCGATCACCTGGATCTGCTCGGCGCCGGCCTCGCGCAGTCGGCCCACGGCGGCGGGGCCGGCCATGGGAGCCACCGTCGGGATGGCGCCGAAGGCGAAGCGGCGGTGGGCCGCGCCGACCAGCGCAGACTCGACGTCGCGCAGGCCCGCCAGGGCTCTTCGGGCCAGCGGCAGCATCAGCCAGCCGGTGTCGGTGGGGGTGATGCCGCGCGGCAGGCGCTCGAAGAGAGGGGCTCCGATCTGCTCCTCGAGCCTGCGGATGCGGGCGCTCAGGGCCGGCTGGCTGATGTCCAGCCTCTGGGCGGCGCGGGTCATAGAGCCCGCGTCCGCGGCGGTGACGAAGCATTGGAGGTGGTTGGTGTCCATAGATCGGGGAATCGTCGACCCGCTGGATTTGGACGCCGCGCGAGCCGAAAAACACATAACCAAATCAAATGGGACAGCTGTCAAGAATCGCTTGTTGCGAATACCTCCCGCTGTTAGCGTGATCTCACGCGATCGAAAAAAGAGGCCGGAAAGCCGGCCGCTCGCGACTTCGGTCGTGCTGGACTCAAGAGTACCCCCTGACTCCTCCGGCGGTTGGCACAGGCCGTCGAGGTGACCCGGCGTGCCTTCAAAACCTTGCAAGGCCCGGCGGACTTTCAGCGGGTGCAGGCGAGCCTCCGATCCCGCCTCGAGCTAGATCCCGAACTCGTTTCTCATGCTTCGCTCGAAAGGAGATTGCTGTGTTTCTTCGCATAGACATGCTTCCCGTCGAACTTCCCGAAAGCACCAAGATCGATCCCGCCAGCGCCTCGGCCGTCCAGGAGCTGCTGGGTGGTCGATTCGGCGAAATGTCGACTTTCAACAACTATTTCTTCCAGTCGATGAATATGAAGGGAAAAAGCAAGCTCGCTCCCTTCTATCAGCTGGTCGCCAACATCGCCGCGGAGGAGCTCGGGCATATCGAGCTCGTCGCGGCTTCGATCAACAGCCTGCTCAACGGCCCCGATAAGGGCGTTAAGGAAGAGCCCGAAACCGCGGCGACCGACCCGACCATCGCGGATCTCGTGGGTGACGGCGCCTTCAACCCGCATCACTTCATCGCCGCCGGCCGCAACGCCCTGCCGGTGGACTCCAACGGCTCGCCCTGGACGGGCACCTACGTGTTCAGCAGCGGCAACCTGATTCTCGATCTGCTGCACAACTACTTCCTGGAGAACTCGGCGCGCACCAATAAGCTGCGGGTTTATCAGATGACCACCGACCCTGCGGCGCGCGAGATGCTCGGCTACCTCTTCGTGCGCGGCGGCGTTCATAAGGACGCCTACGCCAAGGCGCTCGAGAAGCTGACCGGCGTCAAGATGTCGGAGTTTCTGCCGATTCCCAAGATCGGCAACGAGATCTTCCCGGAGGCCAAGAAGTACATGGACCTCAAGGAGCACACCAAGCTCTATCGCAACAGCGTCGACGACTATAAGGACCTCGACATCATCTGGCAGGGCCCCGTGCCCGACGGCGGCGAGGCCGAGGTCGTGGACGCGCCGCCCACTGACGGCGGCAACCACGTCGAGCTGGCTGGGATCGGCTCCGCCTTTGCGCCCGACTACCACCCGGCCGAGGTTTTCGAGATGGCCGAGCGCCTCTACAAGGCCGCCAAGGGCGGCTGAGAGTGAGCTTTGGTGGCTCCTAGAAGTGCCGCCAGCAGCAAAGAGAAGCCCGGGGCCCGCCGGCGCGCTCGCGACGGCGGGCCTTAGGATTTTTCAGGGCGCCGAAGCAGGTTTTATGCCCCACCAAATCGAGACCACGATGGCCTGAAGCCTTGGCATAGTAGGGAACCTATAGCCGAGGGAAGAGCCCGAATCCGGGCTCGCGGAAGAAGACGCGGTGCGAGTCTCCCCTCGGCCTGAGCTGTATGAGGAGCTTCCTGTGCATTCCTGTCTCCGCCCGTTAAGCTTTTTTCTGGGCCTCGCGCCCTGGATTCTCGCCGCCGCGGTAGCGGCCCAGCCCACCCCCACGGCGGTGGCGGTGAGCGGCGAGTTTGCCGTCAGCCAGACCGCCCCCGGGGGGCTGGGCCAAAACGATATCGACCAAAACGGCGACGATGGCTTTGTCGTCGTGTGGGAGAGCACGAGTCTCGTCGGCGATGGCGACCGGGGCATCGCGGCCCGCCGCTTCGACGACGCCGGTCAGGCCGTGGGCGGCCAGTTCCTGGTCAATAGCTTCACCGAATTCGGCCAGTACTTCGCCGGCGTCTCCTACACGGCGAACGGAGAGTTCCTGGTCACCTGGAACGACAGCGCGAGCAATCCCAGGGGCCAGCGCTTTGCCGCGGACGGAAGCCGTCTGGGCGCTGAGTTCAACATCGACGGCGGCACCAGCGGCGGCCTGGAAGAGGTGCGCAGCGCCGCCCGGGTCGACGGCAGCTTCGCCGTCGCCTGGGCGACGACGTCCGGCTCGTTTCCCGACGCCAGCCCCGTGGCGGCCCGTCTTTTCCAGCCGGACGCTACGCCGGCAACGGCGGCGACGCAGGTCAATACGGCCACCGAGGGCCGGCAATTCGAGGCCGACATCACCGCCCTGGTGAACGGACAGTTCCTGGTGGCGTGGTCGAATCTGAGCGCCTCGGGCGACGAGCTTTCGGTACGTTCCCTGACGGCCAACGGATTGCCCGTAGGGTCGCAAACCCAGGTCACCCAGGCCTCCCAGGGCCGGCAGGCCGAGCCCAGCCTGTCGGCCGACCGCGCCGACCGCTCGGTGCTCGTGTGGAACGACAGTCGAGCGCGCATCCTGGCGCGCCGGATCGACAGCTCCGGAGCGCTCCTAGGCTCCGAGTTCGAGATCTCCCAGGGCGGCCCCGGAGACCGCTCGACGCCGAGCGTCGCAACCTTTCGCGACGGAGGCTTCGTCGTGGTGTGGAC
>JBCCLG010000535.1:0-4433 GCA_039027015.1 Acidobacteriota bacterium
GGCGGCGGCGGCGCCGTCGTGACCTGCGAGGCCACCGAGCGCAGGGTTCTCGGTCTTCTCACCTTCCAGACCCGAAGCTACGGACGCGTTACGGGGGTGAGCACCGGCATGCCGGCCCTCGGTCGCTGGGAGCATTGGCTGGTGCTCGAAACAGAGAGCGGTCCCCAGCGCGTGCTCGCGGGAACCGAGGCGCGCACTTCCTCAGATGCCGACCGCCTGCGTCAGCTGATCGAGGGCAGGGCGGGCGAGGACAGCCTGGTGACCTCGCGCAGCGCCGCGCCGGTGGCCCTCGCCGCGGCGGTTTTTGGCTGCCTGTGGATTCTGATCATCTCGCTGATCATGCGGGAGTTCCTGGGGTACCACACGCCCTGGTGGTGGCGCGCCCTGGGCCGCCGCTCGCAGCGGGCCGATTAGCTTTCTCTCGGCCGTCGCCTGTTCTCGCGCACCAGCCGGATCAGCTGCCTCGCGGTCAGCGGCGGGTGGCCGGCGTCGCGGTTGTGCCGGCCGATCTCGAAGGCGAGGCGCCACTGGCGCGCCAGAATCCGCCAGGCGTCTAGAACGCTGTGGCGCGGGTCGTAGATGTGGGTGGCCTCCGAGGTCACCCCGTTCAGCTCGAGGACCTGCAGCTCCTCGCCGCGCCGAAAGTGGTCGTAGGAGGGAGCCCGAACGTCGAAGCGGCCGAAGTCGAAGCCGCCGTCGCGGTAGCTGGTGGCGATACGCTCGACTCTCTCCTCAAGCTGCGGCGTGCGGTATTCGCTGCCGTCGAGAAAAATCGCGCCCCGGCAGTGGGTGCCCAGCTCGGCCAGGGGCACCCGAGCGCCCTTCTCCGGCACCTCCTCGAGCCTGTTCTCGAAGCGCGCGAGGTAGAGATCGGCGAGGGCGACGGCGCGACGGTCCTGCAGCACCAGCCTCTCGAGGGTGGATCTGCCGTCGCCCTCGAGGGCGGGCAGCCGCTTGTCGGTGATCGAGTAGATCTCGCCGCGCGCGCTTCCCGGCCGCCGCAGCCAAAAGATGCCGAGCTCCACCCCCGGCACGAAGCGCTGGACGATCGCCGGCTCCGGGTTGGCCTCCAAAAACGAGTCCACCTGGGATTCGCGCCGCGCGATGACAACGCCCGAACCGCGCTCGCCGACGTCGGGCTTGAGCACCACGGGCAGCCCGCCGTTCTCTCGCGCGAACTCGAAGACCCGGCGCTGGCGAGCGCCCGCGGGGCCGGGCTCGAGACGCCACCAGGGCGCCACGTGCTCGGCGCCGAGGCGTCCCAGGATGGTGGACTTCGATTCGCCGACGAAGCCGCCGCCCCCCGGAATGCCGGGGTTGACCGCGGTGAACAGGGTGAGCGAGCGTTCTTTAACCGCCAGCACGGCGAGGTAGAGCACCAGCGGCGGATAGAACGCCCAGGGAGGCCAGAATTCCCAGTGGCGAATTCGCTGGATGCGTCCGACCAGGCGCCGGCGGCCCTGCCAGGAGCTGAGACTCCTGCCCAGGCCGAGGCCGATCCACAGGGTCGCCAAAACGCCGAGGAAGACCGGCAGGGCGTAGGCCTCAAAGGCCTGGAAGAAGTGCAGAAAACGATCGCCCGCCAGCTTGGCGGCGAAGACGAGCAGGGGCGTCCACAGGGCCACGGGCACGATCAGGTAGAGCGCGAAGACCAGCGGGTTCATGGCCAGCAGGCCGGCGCCCACGTAGGTCGGCAGGCGGGTGCCGGGCACGAAGCGCGAGACGAGGACCACCCGCGGGCCCTTCTCCTCGAACCATCTCCGGCTGCGCTCGAGGTCTTTGGCCTTGATCCACCAGCGCAGGGGCGGATGAGACAGAAAGGGCCGGCCCAGCCGGCCGAGGGCATAGAGCCCCATATCGCCGACGAAGATGCCGGCGCCGCAGGCGAGGGTCGCCGCCGTAAAGCCCAGGCTGCCCTGGGCCACCAGCAGGCCCGCCGCGATGCAGGTGAGATCCTCGCTCACCAGGGTGGCCACCATGAGCAGGAGAAACCACACCACGAGGGTCGGCCCGGTAGCCCGCGGCAGGCGGAAGGGCTCGCCGCCCGCGGCCTGCTCCAGGCGCTCCGCCGTCGCTTCGCCGCGCCCCGCCGCCGCGCCCGCCTCGACTCGCCCGAGGAAGCCGGCGATCGGTTCGGCGAGGGCCCGGGGCGAGCGGAAGGGCATGAAGTGGTTGGCGTCGAAGCTGACCAGCTCGCTCTGCGGCACGATGCGGTGATGCTCCTGGGCCGCGGCGTAGGGCACCAGCACATCGCCGGTGCCGTGCAGGATGAGCATGGGGTCCGGGTAGCTCTCGAGAAGCGCGCGCAGGGGGCGCTGGTCCGAGTCGAAAAAATTGCGCGCGTAGGAGAGGTGCACGTGGCTGGCGTCGAGGAGCCCGAAGTGGGGCACCAGCTCCTGGATCGCCTGAAAGAGCAGCAGCTGGACGCCGTGGATCGCGTGGTTGATCGAGTAGCTGCCCAGGAGCTCGAGATCCTGAACCCCGACCGCCGCCAGCATGGTGAGGGACCGCACCCGCTCGGGCGCGATCTCGTGGAGATGCAGGACGACGCCGCCCCCTAGGCTGAAGCCCAGGGCGTGCACTCGCTCGAGGTCCAGATGGTCGAGGAGCAGGCGGGCGTAGTCGGCGTGGACGCGCAGGGAGTAGTCGGCTACCTGCTGGGTCGAAGCGCCGAAGCCCGGAAGATCGACGGCGACGCTGCGGATCCCGCGCTCGGCGAGGAGCGGCGCCAGGCGTGAGAAGTTGGAGCCATCGCCGGGGCTGCCGTGCACCAGAAGGAGCGTCGGCGCCGTCTCGCCGGGGCGCCATAGGGAGTGATCCGGCTCCGGCCATCGCCTGAAGGCGATCTGCAGCTCCTCGCCGGTGGGCGCCGCCTCGCCGCCCCGCATCGCGAGCTCCGGAGCCTCCATCCGCTCGACCCCCGGCCCCGCCACGGGCTCGGCGAAGCGCCCCTGGGCGAGCCTCACGCCGTGGGATGCGAGGAGCAGGGCCGCGTAGGCCAGCGCCAGCCGGCGCCCCCATCGAGCCATCGAGTCAGCCCTCTCCTCTGCACATCCGCTCGTCTCCGGCGCTTTTTAGCGAGCCGTGCGTCCGCCGGTCTGCCGCCACGCTTGCCTACCGCCGGGCGCGACCGATCGGTCTGCTGCGGGCCCGCTCAGGCCGCGTCCGCGGCGCGCAGGCGCTCCAGCACCCGCGGCGAGCTCTCGAGCGGCGTGCAGCACGGCGGTCCGGGCGCGTAGGCCATCTCGACCTCCCGCCGCGTCACTCGGATACGGGTGAAGCTGACCGTGCGGGCGTCGGAGCGGTGCATGCAGGGCGAGATCGCCCCGCGTTCCGGGAGGTGGCTGCGGTGAAAGGCCTCGAGGGCCGCGGGGGTGGCCTCGCGGGGCACCTGCTCGGCGAAGAGCTGGCGCCGCCTTCGGTGCACCCCGAGGGGGTCGCGGCTCGAGGACACCAGCGGCGGCTCGGCGGCGGTCGGCACCGAGAGATGTCGGCCGTTCCAGGCCACCTCGATTGGGCCGCCGCGGCCGTCGGCGACCAGCAGGGTGAAGGGGCGATAGATCTCCATGGCTTCGCGGCCGAGCCTCTCCCAGGCGACGCTCGCCGAGGCGGCATTCGCCAGGTCTCTCACCAGCAGGCCGCGGCTGCGAAATCCCTCGGCCTGAGTCTGCAGGTCGGCGGCGTCGCGGTAGCGGTTGAGCAGGCATACGGTGATGCCGAAGTGGTTGACCGCGAGCCAGGTGCCGCCGGCGTCGGTGTCGGTGGGCGCGAGGAACTCGACGCCTTCACTCCTGAAGGCGCGCGGCTTCTCGGCCTCCCGGCGGGAGCGCAGCTCGTCGCGATTGCAGAACAGCTCGTAGCCGTCGTCGGTGATCGCCCAGCTCACCGTGCACATGGGGCGGCCTCTCGAGCCTCGACCCCCGGCTTCTCGGCGGCCTCGGCGCCGCGATGCTCGAGGGTCGACGGTGCCACGCCGAAGCCCTTGCCGGGCTCGAAGTCCAGGCCGCGCAGCGTCATGGCGATCAGCGCGAAGTGGTGCACCGTATGGCTGAGGAGAAAGTGCAGCTCGCGGCCGAGGGTCGAGTCGGTCCAGGCGTCGACCTCGCCCCAGGCGGCCGCGTCGGCCCTGACCTTCAGCAGGCGAGGGCGATCGCGCTCGTTGAGCTCCGCGAGGTGGCCGCGCACCTCGCGAATGCGCGCGAGGGCCGCCGAGCGAGAAACCTCGATCGCGGGCTCGCGCTGCCGGGCGTCGTAGTCGACCCGGCCGTCCTCGAGGCCGGAGAGAAAACAGCGGTAGGCGTCGAGCACGTGGCGCAGGTGCGAGCCGATGCTCGAGTGTCCGTGGCTGTCTTTAGAGGTATATCGAGAATCGTCCACGGCCTCCAGAAGGTCGGTGGCCTGGTCGAGAAAGTGGAGGTTTTGGGCTGCGAGGA
>JBCCLG010000536.1:0-4433 GCA_039027015.1 Acidobacteriota bacterium
CAAGCTCCAGGCGAAAATCGCCGCGCGCGTCGGCGCTCCAGGGGACGTCCCGCTCGCTCGCTTCTCCCCGCCAGCGCGCTCTAACGCCGCGCAGGGTGAGTTGGCCCGAGGTCTCGAAGGCCGGCGCCCCGTCTGGCCGCGAGGCCGGGGGGACAGTCAGAACGCCGCTCGCCTCAAAAGCCCCCGGCGTCTCGAGCTCGAGCCCGCGGGGCAGCAGGTTGGCAAGGGCCGCGGGCGGCGGCCCGTCGAGCCGAATCTTCCAGGGCACGGGCCGCCAGACGCCGGCCTTGAGGCTCGGCTCGATCTCAACGCGCGCGGCGCCGAGTTCGAGGCGGGTGCCGTTCTCGAGTCGGACGCTGCGCACCTCAGCCGCCGCCTCGATCGCCGGCTCGCCGAGCACATCCCGGACCTCGAGATCGACCGCGGCGTCCACCTCGGCGACGCCCGGCAGGCGGAGCTCGACCGCCCGGGTCTCAAGGCCCCTGACGCTGCCGCGAACCTCCTCGCCCTCGGCCCACGCCGTCGCCCGGAAGCCGGCTGCATCGCCCGAGGCCACTGCGAGGCGCCAAGCGCCATTCTCGAGGGTGCCCGTCCACGCGGGTCCGCTGAGCCTGGCGTGCCCTCCCGCGGCCTCTACCCTGGCTTCACGGGCGCCGCCCTCGAGGGTGAATGCTCCGGGCGAGGGGCCGCCCTCGAGCCCGAGGCGCAGGTCCACAAGCCGCCCTTGAGCCGCCGGAGGCGGACCCTCGCCGAAATCCCCGCGCTCCTGCTCCAGCCCCAGATCGAGGCTGGAAGCCAGAATCTCCAGGCGCTCCGCGGCCCGGTCGGGCTCCGCCCTCCAGCCGGCGCGCAGCTCGACGAGCGTTCCCGAGAGCCGCGGCCGACCCAGCGCCGAGAAAATCGCCGCGAGGTCGACGGCCGGAGCCGTGAGGTCCGCGCGTCCCAGCCACCGGTCGCCGGATCGCTCGAGATCGACGTCGAGAACGGCGGCGGTCGCGGCGAGGCCCGCGCGCGGGGCCGCCATGCGCAGCTTCGCGCCGGGAACCCGAAGCCGCCCCGTCAGGCGGACCGGCGGCTCCCCGTCGTCCGCGGGCGGCGGCCGGACCTCGTCGAAATCCGCCACGACGCCTTGGGCCACCAGGTCGTCGATCTCGCCGCGCCGAAGGCGCATCGGCTCGCCGCGCACGGTCAGGCGCCGCACCGTCACCCGTCTCAATCCGGGAAAGGCCTCCGGCCGCCGGATCGTCAGGCCCTCGAGCACCGCCGCGGTGCTGCCGCCCGCGATGGACTCCGGAAAACTCAGCCGCTCGAGATCCACCTCGCCGCCGGTCGTCCCCTCGAGCTTCGCGATCAGCCACAGCCGCGGCAGATCCCGCCACCACCAGGCTGCTGCCGCGGCGGCGAGCAGCGTCAGGGCGAGCAGCAGGCCGAGCCTTCGAAGCGGTCGGCGGCGGGGGGTGGCGACGCTCACCGGGTCAGTTTAGCCCCTCGAGGATCGGCGCTCCGTGTCTTTCAAGGCGCTAATTGCTACCGACCGGTCGGCATGTTAATCTGACGAAGAGCGCACTGCCGTGCGCCTCTTTGAGCTGGACATCTGCTCGTGTCCGGGCCCCTGAGGCCCGAGACGCCTTCTTCTCGGAGCCCCATTCTCCTCGGAAGTCATCTTCTCCTCGGAAATCATCATGTCGGAAATCTTGCGTGTCGGGATCCTGACACCTGTGGAGCTGTTCGACCCCCGTTCCGCCTACGACTTCGCCAATATCCTGGTGTCTTGGCACCTCTACCAGACGCCCATGCGCCCGGCGGCCGCCGAGCCGGGCGTGACCGAGCCGGTGCTCTTCGAGGGCCCCCTCGAGTCCCGATCGGAGAGTCAGCGGACGTGGGCCGGAAGGCTGCGCGAGGGCCTTCGCTTCTCGGATGGATCGGCGGTGGACGCCGAAACCCTGGCCGCGTGCCTGCGCCAGTCCAAAGCCCTGAGCCACGAGGCGGAGATCTCGGTGCGCGGCGAGGAGCTGCTCTTCGAGCTGCGCAGGCCCCACCGGCGGTTCGACTGCCTGCTGTGCCACCACACCTGCGCCTTGACCCGCGAGGCGGCGGGGCAGTGGCTCGGCTCGGGCCCCTACCGGGTGGTGTCGAACGCCCCGGAGAAGCTCCGCCTGGCGCGCAATCCGTACTTCGAGCCGGCGCCGCCTATCGAGGAGATCGAGCTGACGGTCTATCCCGCGGATCCGGACGGTCGGCCGCGAGCCCTGATGGCGGCCATCGATCGCGGCGAGGTCGACTTCACCCTCGCTCTTTCCCGCGACGATCTGCGGGAGGTTCGGCGGGTGCATAAATGGATGGGTCAGGGCGACGCGACGGCGTATCTCTACTTCAACGTGCAGCGCCCGCCCCTGGGTCGTGCGTCTCTGCGCCGCGCCCTGGCCCTGGCGATCGATCGCCGGGCCCTCGCCGCGCGCTCCTACGCCAGCCCCATGGCTTTTGCCGGCTCGGGTTTCCTGCCGCCGTCCCTGGCGCTGATGCCCGACGGTCTGCAGCCCGATCCGGAGCGCGCCCGGGCGCAGCTGGCCGGTGAGAGAGTTCCCGAGCGCCCTCTTTCGATGCTGGTGGTGCCCTTCGCGCGGCCCCACCTGCCGCACCCCAAGGCCACCGCCGATCTGCTGATCGAGCAATTCGCGGCGGTCGGCGTGGAGGTGGTGGCGACGCCGACCGCCAACGTTCACGACTATATGAACCGCCTGGTGGCCGGGGACTACGATCTCGCCCTCTCGGGCTGGATGCCGGACACCCCCGATCTGGCGGGCTTCTTCGAGGCCGTTCTCGACTCGCGCTCGGTGCCCGAAACCCACGAGGCGGCGCTGGTGGGCGCCAACCTCTCGCGCTGGCGTCACGAGCCGATGGATCAGGCCCTCGAGGCCTATCGGCGGGATCCGGTAACCCGGCATCTCTACGAGATCAACGAGATCCTGAGCGCCGAGCGTCCGCTGGTGCCGCTGCTTTACGGCTCGGAGGTGGTCATCTATTCCTGGCGCCTCAAGGAGCGGCCATCGGCGCTTTTCAACCGGCCGTTTTTCACCGAGATGCGCCTTTGAGCTGAAGCGAAGAGGGAGAGGGCGGCTCAGTCGTAGACGCCGTCGACGAACCAATCGCCGCTGCCGCGCTCGCGATAGAGGCGGTAGAGCCCGCCGCCGGCCAGCTCGACGTCCCAATAATCGCGCGCCACGGGATCCTGCTGCCACCAGCCCTCCTCGAGGCCCCACGGCCCGGAGGCGACCCGCACCGCGCCGTGGATCTTCGGCCTTTTGGCGGCCTCCTCGCTGGCCAGGCTCTTGATCGAGAGGGGCTTGCCGGCATGGGGGCGATCGAGCCGCGGATCGTGGAGGGCAGCGGCGCCGGACGGCGACGAGCGCGCCGCCGAGGCGGAGCGCAGGCCGGCGGGTCCGGTGAGGTCGGTCATCACCTCCACCGGCACGGGCGGACGCAGCACGCGCACGGTCAGCAGCCCGCGCCCGCGCGGCGCGCGCGGTCTCTCCCGCGGCGGCGAGGGCGGTGCGTAGGGCACCAGGGTGTGGCGCTCCGGGCGATGGCCGTCGACCCCGCGCGGCGACCCGACCCGCTCGCCCCCGAGCATCGAGAAAAGGCGCGCCAGGGTGGTCGCGAGTCTGTCCGGTGAGAGGGCCTCGGGGCCGAAAAGCGAGAGCTGGGCGGCGCGCGGCTTGTCGGGGTGGGCGGTCAGCCGGAAGGCGAGAATCGGCGCCCCGGGGGGCTTCGACTCGAGGTCCAGACGCATCAGGGTCAGCAGCGTCTTGACGTCGCGGGTCGGCGCCGGAAGCCGGATCGAGCGCTCGTGATGGCCGTCGCCCTCGAGGTCCATCGACAGCTCGAGGCGATGGCACCCCATGGCGCGGCCGTGCATGCGCCGCACCATGCGCTCCAGGGCGGCGCGGGCCACGAAGAGAAAGGGCTCGAGGTTGACCAGGGGCCACTCGAGCTCCATACCCTCCTGGAAGGTTTCGGGCGGGGTGCGCGGCACCAGCGGCTCGGGATCTTCACCGCGCGCGATGGCGTGCAGGTGCTCGCCCGCCGGGCCGAGGCGGCTGATCACCTCGCTGGCCGGCAGGCGGGCGAAGTCGCCGAGGGAGTGGATGCCCCACTGCTGCAGAGATTTGAGCGTCGACGCCTGGGGCGTCAGCTGCTCGAGGGGCATCGGCGCCAGGAATTCGGCCTCGCGGCCGCCAGCGACGACGATCGGCGGGCCGGACTGCTGGGACGCTGCCGCCATGCGCGCGGCCAATTTGCTCGACGCCACGCCCACCCGGGCCGGCAGGCCGGCCCGCTGCTCGAGGGCCCGCAGCAGCTCGTGGCCGAGGGTCCGCTCGGCGGCCTCGAGCTCCGGCGGCCCCGGCTCGGGCGCCGCCGCACCGCCGCTGCCG
>JBCCLG010000537.1:0-4413 GCA_039027015.1 Acidobacteriota bacterium
CGCCGCCGCCGTGGGGGTTGCCGCCGTCGCACCCCCGGGGGCGAGCTCCGGGCCGCCGCGCAACGCCCCCGCCCGCCCCGATCCCGGGGCCGCGGCCCCGCGCCACCACCCTCTTCTCGATTTCCGCAAGAAGGGGAATCGCGCCCGAGATCACCTTGCCGCGCGGCGAAACGAGGGCCGCCACGCCGTCGCGAATCACCAGGCACCAGAATTGGCCGTCGATTTTGGGCGACACCCAGGTGGGAGCCTTGGGAAGGCCGACGGCGATCTCGGCGGGCGCAATAGCCCGATATCTGCCGGCGACCTGGCGCTTATAGCCCACGATCCGGGCCGCCAGCTCGGCTTCGATGATCGAGCCGGCCGGCGACATGAGGCCCAAGCCCAGGGGCGTGGCGCCCTCGACGCTGAAGAAGCTCACGGTTTCGGATCCTCTACGGGCCGGCGCAGCTCCATATTCGAGAGGTGCATCAGCAGCATGTACCTCTCGCCGTCAACCCGGCCCTCGAGAAAGGCCCTGAACGGCGTGCCGTTGGTTTGAAAGATGAGCGGCTTGCTGCCCTTGGCGCCGGAGCCCACCAGGGCCACCTCGTCCGCCTCGTCCAGCTCCCGCGCCATCTGGTGGAGATAGTCGTAGGTCAGGCCGTCATAGTGGCGCACCTGAATCGTGCGGGAGACCACGAAGCGCCGAGGCAGCTCCGCGCGCGGATAGCGGCGCGAGCTCCAGCGGACGGGCAGCATCTCCTCGTTGACGTTGGCCAGAACGTCGGCCTTCTCGCGCCGCTCGCGCTCCTCGCCGTCCGGGCCGTAGATCACGTCGATCTCCTCGGGCGGCGCGTGCAGCACCTCGCCCTCGGAGGAGAGGTAGACCTGGGTGGTCTCGCCGATCTCCCGCCCAACCCACTCGAGATCGATCTCCGGATCGCCCTCGATGAGGGCCTCGCCATAGTCCTCGCCGTGGGCCCGCGCGAGGTCCTCGTGAAGGCCGCCGTCGGCGGCGGCCAAGTAGCGCCTGAAGTGCGCCTCACGCTCGGGCAGGCCGAGCCGATAGCCGCGCTCGGGCTTGAGGCCGGTGAAGTCGACCGTGGCATCACGGCCGGCAGCGTTGGTCAGATGAACTTTTCGCATCGCCTACTCTGGGAATCTCGCGTTGCGGCAGGAGCCTCGGCCTGCCGCTTCAGAACATCTCGAAGTCGAGCTCGTCGTCCAAATCGTCGTCGTCCTGAACGTCGGGCAGCCTGTGGGGCGCGCACCACTCGGGCTCCACGGCCTTGCCCACGAGGGCGAAGAATTCGCCGTCCATACTCGCCAGCAGCCAGGCCCAGCTCGCTTCCCAGCTGGTGCGGTACACAAACGGCAGTCGGAAGATCTCGCCGGCGATCAGGCGGGCTTCGAGATCGGGAGCGATCTCCTCGCTCTCGAGGGCGTAGACCGACTGCACGCGCACGGTGAGCAGCTCGCTCGCGGGCACCGGTCCCTCGAGCTCTACCGCCTCGCCGAGGGTCGAGCCCCGCTGCTCGAGAAGCTCGCCGTCCGGGTCGAGCCCCACCAGCTCCTTGTGCGGTACCCACCGGTCCCGGTCGTCGAAGTAGCCCTGGGCGAGCATGCCTTGGCGCAGAATCGTCGAGCCGTCGTCGGTGAGCGCGGCGCGCTCGCATCGCGAGCCTGAGGGGTCGAGGGCGATGCGCCGCCGCCTGCCGTAAAGCTTGCTGCGGTCCACCTTGGAGAAGGCGAAGCTGGAGCGCGCTTCGCCGAGGAGGGCGACGATCGACCTGGCCATGTCAGAGGTACCGAGGACGTGAAGGGGATGCGGCTTCTCGAGACTCGAGGCGCCGCGCCATGGAGGCTGAGCATAGCAGCCTCAAGCGGTCGTTCCGCGGCGCTCAACTGCCCAGGGAAAGCTCTTCGTAGGCCACCGACGGCCAGCCGAAGCCCAGGCGCAGGCCGCGCACCTCGGGATGCGCGACGCAGCAAATCTGCTGATGGAAGAGCGGCCAAACCAGCGCCTCGAGGGCGATCTGGCGCTCCAGCTCCTCGAACGCGGCGTGGCGCGCCGACGGATCGTCCTCGGCCGCGCCGCGCTCGATCAGGCGGTCGATACGCTCGTGGCTCACCAGCCGACCGAACGGCTCGAGGTCGCTGTGCAGGATCTGGGCGAAGGACGAGGCGTCGGGCAGGTCTGCGGACCAGCGCCCGGCGATCGCGTCCATGGAGCGCAGCCGGGAACCCTCGATCACCGAGCGGATGCCGGGCGCCGCAACCGCCAGCTCGACGCCGCGCTCGGCCAAAGCGTCTCGCAGGGACCGCCAATAGCCGCCGTACTGCCCGAGGAGCAGCGGATGAACGGCGATCTCGACGCGCAGGCCGCCCGCCGGGGCGGCGTTCTCGCCCAGCCAGGACGGCGGCACCCGGGGGGCGGCCGGCAGAAGACCCGGCGGGATCAGCCCGCCAGCGCGCACGCCGTGTCTCCCCAGGCGCGCCCGGGCCTGCTCTGCGGCTGCCGCCAGATGCCGGCAGAAGAGCCGGCGGTTCTCGGCCTGGGCAAAGGGGCCCTGGACGCGGTTTAGGACGACGAAGAAAGTCGAGAAGGCCGGGTGCTCGACCACTCCCCCGGCGAAGCGGGAGTCGTCCGCGAAGCTCTCAAAATCCTCGGCGCCTAGCTCCCTCACGACGTGGAAATAGCCCGACTCGAGGCCCTCCCGGAGGTCTTGGGGATTCTCCGGTCGCTCAAAGGCCAGATTGCGGCACCTCGGCACCTCGGCTCGCCAATAGCGCTCGAAGGCCGCCAGCTCGAGCCTGCGGCCGGGTTCGAAGTCGACCACCCGAAACGGGCCGGTGCCGATCGCCGCGTCTCGCCAGGTGCCCGAAGCGTCCGCCGCCGGCTCGGGCAGAATCGCCAGGCACGGATGGCTGAGGGTCACCGGAAAGAGGGGGTCGGGGCTCGTGAGGTGGAGGTTGAATGTGCGCTCGCTGAGCACCTCGAAGCCGAGCAGCGAACGCGTCTCGCCGGCCTGGTAGGCCGCCGCGCCGCGCACCCCTTCGAGCCTCTTCTCGAGCGCCGGCGGCCCGTGGCGCAGGGCGCGCTGGAGAGTTGAGCGAACGTCCTGCACGCGCACCCGTCGGCCGTCGTGAAAAAGCGCGTCGCGCAGGCTGAGCCGGTAACTCAGCCCGTCCTCGGCCGCGGTGATCGAGGCCGCCAGGTGAGGCGTGACCGCGCCCCTCGAGTCGATCCGCATCAGCCCCTCGAAAATAGCGCTCAGAGTCTCGAGAGACGCGAAGTTGAGGGCCCGGATGATGTCGAGATTCTCGAGCGGCGCGACCAGCGGCAGGCGCAGGCGTCCCCGCCGGCGGGTCGGCTGCGCGGCGGTCGGAGGCTCGGATTTCCAGCCGATCCGGCGATAGTCGACATACGGAGGATTGGCCGTCAGGCCCAGCTCCGAGAGTGACGGCGAGGCGACCCGAAACTCGACCTCGTGGAAGAGGGGCAGCACGAGGTCCTGGTGAATCAGGATTCTCTGCAGCCGTCGGTAGAGCCGCTGCCGTCGGCCAGGGCTCGCCGCATTGCGCGCCTCGTCGATGTGCTTTTCGAGCTCGGGCGACGAGAGGAGAGAGCCGTAGACGCCCCCTAGTTGCTTGAAGGCGGGAGAAAAGTAGGCGTCCGGATCGCGGTAGTCCGGATACCAGCGCGTGAGGACGAAATCCGTTTCGGAGGCCGCCTCGCGCAGCTGGCCGAGGTCGGCCAGGGCCATCTCCTCCAGCTCGATCTCCAACCCGAGAAGCGACCACTCGGAGAGCACGGCCTCGAGAACGGCGCGAAATTTATCTCGAAAAATCGGGTGCACGATGCCTCGAAGGCGCATCGTCAGGCTGCCGCCCGCCTGCCGACTGTCCGCGCGCTGACGCCCGACGCGCAGATCCTGCAGCTGGCCCACGGCGTCGAATCGATCGACCCGCCGATGCCCGGGTGCGTCGGGATCGTGGCCGAGAATCCCCGGCGGGATCCACGATCCGGTGGGCAGGGCGAAGCGGCCGAGACCGCGCCATACGATGCTCCTCGGGTCGAGCACGCCGAGCAGCAGGCGCCGCAGCTTCGGGGCGCTGGCGAGGGGCCCTCGCCGGTTGAGCAAAAGAGCCGCGGTGTTGGGCGAGGGCACCTCGTGGACCGAGCGCCTGAAGGAGGGCCGCACCATGAAATCGTTGAGGTCGGCGTTGGCGAGGTCACGCGCCAGGTCGATCTCTCCCGAGCGCAGCCAGTCGGCCAGGGTCGCGCTGTCGGGCGCGCGGCGAAAGTTCACCCCCCGCGGCGTGACCCCCGAGCACTCGGCGTCGAGGCGCGCGAGCTTCCACCTCCCGGAGGTCCACTCCCAGTGGCGGGAATGCCCCCTGCCGTAGAACAGACCCCCCAGGCGACCCGCG
>JBCCLG010000538.1:0-4410 GCA_039027015.1 Acidobacteriota bacterium
CGACATCGAGGTCGAGGCTCTGCAGTCGCCGAGCCATCAGGGCGACGACGAGGACGGCCTCGACGACGAAGACGGCGTGGTGTTCACCGACGACGACGGCGTGCTGGTGCCCGGCACCACCACCGAGATCGAGGTGACCGCCGGCACCGTCGGCGGCGTGCTCGACGCCTTCCTCGACTGGAACGGCGACGGCGACTGGCAGGACGCGGGCGAGCAGAACGCCGTCGGCACGGCGATCGCCGCGGGCGAGACCGTGACCCTGGCGGTCCCGGTTCCGCTGCCCGCGGTGGCCGGAGCCAGCTGCGCCCGCTTCCGCCTCTCCACCGCCGGCGGCCTCACCCCCACGGGCCTTGCCATGGACGGCGAAGTCGAGGATTACGCGGTCGAAATCGGCACCCCGGATCCGGTGCTCGGCCTCGGCAAGCGGGTGCTCGAAATCGAGCAGCTCGGTCTGGGCGAGTGGCTAGTGCGCTTCGAGCTGACCGTCGAGAACCTCGGCAACGTGCCGATCTCGGACGTCCAGATCGAGTCCGACCTGGCCGACGCCTTCGCCGACGCCGAGGGCTTCTTCGTCGGGCCGGTGACCTCCGGCGAGCTGACGGTCAACCCGGCCTTCGACGGCGACGGCGACATCCTGGTACTCACCGGCGCTGACACGCTCGACGTGGACGAGGTCGGGGTGGTGATTCTCGATCTCACCGTGATGCCCGGCACCGCGATCGGGCCCTACGTCTGCTCGAGTCTCACCACCGGCACCGATCCGGGCGGCGGCGAGGTCGACGATCCCTCCCAGGACGGCGGCGATCCCGACCCGGACGACGACGGCGACCCGAACAACGACAACGACCCGACGGAGATCCTCTTCCCGATCCCCGTGGTCGAGATCCCGACCGCCGGCGGCGTCGGCCTGCTCGCTCTGGCCCTCCTGCTGCTCGGCGCCGGCGTGCGCCGTCTGCGCCCCTAAAGTCGGTCCGAGGGCCTGGGCGGACCCGCCTCCCGGTCCCTCGACCTCTCCCCTCCCGAGCCACCCGCCCGGCACCCAGCGATAGGGCTGCCGGGCCGGGTCGTGGCGAGCGGCCAGGAGCGAGGCGCATGGCTCTGCTAATCTTGGCGCCGTCGCGAATTCCCGCCATTGACCTATTCCGGAGGTTCAGCATGACGGTCAAAGAGCAGGTGCTGAAAGCCATTTCCCAGATGCCGGACGACAGCACCATGGACGACATCGGCTATCAGCTTCACCTCCTGGAGAACGGGCTCAATCGGCGTGAAGATGCGGCTCATTTCAGCGGTCCGGAGCCTTCGATCGATGAGCTCACGCCCGCGAGAGTTCGGTCCACAGAGCCGCCGCAGAACCTTCCCGTAGCGGTGTGGGAGGACCTCCGCGCTGAGATCGATCAAGACCGCGAGGATCGGTGATCTATCTCGATACCTCCGTAGCTTTGGCACAGCTGCTCTCTGAAGATCGGCGGCCTCCCAGGAGTCTTTGGCGGGAGGACTTGGTTTCAAGCCGCCTGCTCCAATACGAACTCTGGACCCGCCTGAACGCAAGAGGCCTTTCGAGGTCTCACCGCTTCTCCGCCCTGGATCTCACCTCTCGAGTCGCCTTTTTGGAACTCAACCCTCAGGTGCTCCAGCGGGCTCTCGAGCCCTTTCCGGTGCAGGTTCGAACCCTCGACGCGCTGCACCTCGCGTCGGCGCTTTATCTTTTGAGTCGGGGGCAACGACTTCAAATGGCTTCCTATGACGACCGCCTTAAAACAGCGGCCGAGAGCGTGGGGCTCGAGTCTGTGCCGCCGAGCGATCTAGGCTGAGAATGCCCAGTACACCCACGCGGCTTAAGCGCTCTTTACCAAGCCGCGAAACAGAGACTCTCGTGACGCCGGCGTGACTGGAGCCGTAGAAGCCTTTAGATGGCGGCTTCTATCGAAAGCTTCGCGGCCGGCTTCTCGAGCGGCCTCGGCCTCCTGCGCAGGCGGCGAGCCTTCGCGTGGCTCTGCGTGGCGATCCTGACGTTGGGCTTTTCCCCTCTCGGCGACCCTCTTTGGCGCCTCCTCGAGCCTCCTGCTGAGGCCCCTGCCCTTTACGAGCGCGGAGCGCTGGATGCGCGTCGAGCTGCGGGAGGTCGAGACGGACCAGGCTCGCCTTCCGAACGGCGCTGAGTTTCTGACCTAGCGCAGAGAGACCCCGAAGCGCCTTGAGCGGGCAGCGCAGCCCGGGATGAAGGCGCCCGCCATCGAGCGTCTGGCCGCCTTTTCCATGCACATAGCGACGGTGGAAAGCAACGCAGGAAGAAGCGCCACCTATCCCGCCGACGAGGCCAGCTCGGAAGTGCTGGGGATGGCCGAGGCGAGGCCGATCCTCGGACGACTGATCCAGCTCGCCGACGAGAGGCCCGGCGCCCCGCGGGTCGCGGTGATCGACGAGACCCTGTGGCGAAGGCACTTCGACGCCGACTCCGACGCCATCGGGCGGACTGATCTCGGAAAGGCGGGGATACTTTAAGGCTACCGACCCAAATCCAGGTCTCCAAGACTGCAGAGAATCGAATCCCTGCCAGCATACTTAGGGGCTTAAGAACCGATCGTTGCTGCAGGACTAGGATGAAACCTCGATGAGCCTCAAGCACTCTTCTCTTCCGTGGCTACTGCTCGCATCAGCCTTCGCAACGGCGCTGCCTGCCGCAGCATCGACGACGCAGATCGAGATCCAAGTGGTCATCTATGGGGACTGGGCCCGGGAGTCCCTAGAGGTGAAGATCGAAGGAGAGCCTCAGGACTCTGTCTCAGGAGCTGCACTTTTTGAAGCCAAGACCGTCTCGATTCCTGGGCGGGTAGCCCTCGAGGTACCGACGGGCACCTCGAATCGGCTGACGCTCGAAGGAGACGGTCTGTGGTCTCCCCCGCTGCTCATCGTCGCCGGGCCTGAGCGCCAGAACCTGACGTGGAGGGTCTGGCCCACGGGCAGTCTTACCGGACAGCTCCAGGGCGACCCAGCAGCGTTCCCGAGATCTCTAGACCTGACGCTCTGGCCGCGATCGAGCGGTTTCATTCCCGATGAAATCAAGCTGCGCTGCTCTGTTTCGGTCCTCGGCGCCTGGAGCTGCGAGGTTCCGGAGGGTATTTTCGACTGGCGGCTGGGCAAGCGCGGCTTCGTCTCTCATTACGGCTGGGCCCAGGAGGTCCAAGCCGGGGAAGAGACCCTCCTGCCACCGCGACCCTTCGTTCGAGGTTCGTCGGTGGTGGGCTGGGTCCACGCCACGAAGGGTCTCAAGCTCGATCCCAAGACCTCCGTAGCCTGGAAGGCTCTGGGGGCGGAGGGGCCGGAAAATTCAGCAGGCCCTCCGGCTGATACTGAGGTGGCGCTCAGCTTTATCGACGAGCCGAAGGCCCGAGGATTTTTTCAGTTCACGACGCCGCCCGGACGCTACCGGGTCTCGGTCCGGAGGGCGGACAGGGCCGCGTCTCAGGAGGTCGAGTTGACGGTGCACGCGAACCTCGAGGCGCGGTTGATCGACCCTCTTCTCTTGGGCCAACAGGCCGATCTCGAGCTCAACATCACGCCCTGGACCGGCCCCGACGGCATGCCCTGGCAGGTCTTTTTAAGCTCAGAACGCGTGCCGGAGCCCGACCACAGCCTCGCCTCTTGGCAAGGACACTGGCATCGCAAAGGCCTTGCCGAAGGAGCCTATCGCCTGGTCATCAAGAGCTACACCCACGATATTTGGTGGAGTGAGCAGATCGAGCTGCTGAGCGGAGAGCCGGTGCGTCAGGTCCATCTCGCACGCCTGCGCGTCGATGGCAGGCTTTTAGTGGGCGAAGATCCCGCCGCAGCCACGATTTGGTTCGGGGGTCAAGGAGGCGCCGAGAGCCACCGATTCGAGTCGGACTCCACTGGATCGTTCGAGGGTAGCTTGCCCCGCGACGGTCCTTGGCCGGTCGACATCCTGCTTCATCGCGGAGGCCAGGAACTCTCGATTCGCCGAGTCCTGGTGGAGAGCGTCGCGACGGGCTACGCCGAGGTTCAAGTGCAGCTGCCGGGAGTACGGGTCCGGGGCGAGGTCGTAGACGGCCTCGGTACTCCGGTAGCCGGCGCCACGATCCGCTCCGAATCGGCGGACGAGAAAGCCCCTTCTGCCTCGACTCGGTCGGACGAAGACGGGCGATTTACCTTGAGCGGCGTCGCTTCCGAACAGATCTCCCTGCACGCCTGGACCCGAGAGGCGAGCAGCCGCGTCGAGATCGTTCAGCTGCCCCCTGACGAACCCGCAGAGGTACGCCTCGAGCTTGAGAGCAAGAAAGAAATCAGCGGCCAGATACACGACGCCGGTGGGGCACCCGTCTTCGGCGCCGAGGTTTACGGGTTCCCGCAGGGACTGGACGGGCACTGGATTCTGCGCGGTCTGAGGGACCG
>JBCCLG010000539.1:0-4406 GCA_039027015.1 Acidobacteriota bacterium
AGATCGTCCATGAAGGTGGGTGCCTCGAGAGAAGGAGCGAGCAATCGCATGAAGGTGGGCGCGCCGCGCGTCGCTAGCAGTCGCGGTCCCCATGCCGTAACGTCCCGTTCTTATGGAAAGTACCGCGAATCTACCATGGCATAAGCAGCTGCACTGGCGCATTCTGATCGCCATGGCCGCAGGCATTTTGACCGGTTGGCTCGGCGGCCAGCAGGTGGTCCCCTACATCGGCTGGCTGGGCACTCTCTTCGTCAAGATGCTCCGCATGGTGATCGTGCCGCTGGTTCTGACCTCCATCGTGACGGGCGTGGCGTCGATCGGCGGCGGCCGAAGCCTCGGCCGCCTGTTCAGCAAGACGATGGGCTATTACGTTTTGACCAGCGCCCTGGCGGCGATCGCCGGGCTGCTGGTGGTCAACGTGATCAACCCGGGCGTCGGCGCGCAGCTGGGCGCCGCGGCCACCAAGGAAATCCCGGAGCTCGCGACCCCCGACTCGCCGATCGATCTGCTGCTCAAGGTCGTGCCGACCAATGTGGTGCAGGCGGCCGCCGAGGCCGACATGCTGGCGCTGATCTTCTTCAGCATCCTGCTCGGCATCTCCATCGGCAGCGTCGCCGACGAGCATCGCCAGGTCATGTCGCGCTTTTTTGAGGCCGCCTTCCAGGCGATGATGAAACTCACGGGCTTCGTGATCGCTTTCGCTCCTCTGGGCGTCTTCGGCCTGATGACGCGCACCGTGGGCGAGACCGGCTTCTCGGCATTCAAGGCCCTGAGCCTCTACATGCTGACCATCGCCAGCGGCCTGTCGATCCACCTCTTCGTGACCCTGCCGATCCTGCTCATCGTGCTCGGACGCATCAGGCCGTCGATTCATTTCCGCAACATGAGCGAGCCCCTGGCCATGGCTTTCTCCACCAGCTCCTCGAGCGCTACCCTGCCGGTGACGCTGCAAACCGTGGAGAAGAAAGTCGGGGTTCCCAACAAGGTCTCCTCGTTCGTGCTGCCGATGGGCGCGACCGTCAATATGGACGGCACCGCCCTTTACGAATGCGCGGGCGTGATCTTCATCGCCCAGGCGCTGGGCGTCGACCTGTCTCTCGGTCAGCAGGTCATCGTGGTTCTCACCGCGCTGCTGGCGTCCATCGGCGCGGCGTCGGTTCCGTCGGCGGGCCTGGTGATCATTTTCCTGGTCCTCGAAGCGGTGAATCTGCGCGGCCCAGAGGTCGAGGCCATCGTCGGAATGATGCTGGCGATCGATCGCCCCCTCGACATGATGCGCACCGCCGTCAACGTTTTCTCAGACTCCTGCGGCGCCGCGCTGATCGCAAAGTCGGAGGGCTTTGAAAACGTCAACGAAGCCGTGATCGCAGACTGAGGCCTCATCGCCCGGCTCTTTCGAGAGCTTCCCTCCCGCTTCACCCATCTCTCAACGTCCCCCGAGGAGGCGCCAGCCTTTATCCCCATGAGCCAACTCAACATGAAACGCGTCCTCGTCACCGGTGCCGCTCGCGGCCTGGGCCTTTCCATCGCCAACCGCTTCGCCGACAAGGGCGCCGAGCTGGTGCTGACCGACATTCAGGAAGAGGCTCTGGAGGACGCCCGCGAGCGCCTCGCCCACCAGGGCGCGCGCTGCCGGGCCTATCAGGTCGACGTCACCGACCCCGCGGCGATCGCCCAGGCTCGGGAACGCCTGCACGGGGAGATGGGCAGCGTCGATATCTTGGTCAACAACGCGGGGGTCGTTTTCGGCGGGCCGTTCCTCGAGGTGCCCCTCGAGCAGCATCGCCTGACCTATCGGATCAACGTGGAGGGCGTGGTGAATATGACCCACGCGTTTCTGCCGGATCTGATCGCCAGCCCCCGCGGGCATCTGGTCAACATCGCCAGCGCCTCGGGCTTTGTCGGTCTCCCCAACGGCACCACCTACGCGTCTTCCAAATGGGCCGCCATCGGCTTCTCGGAATCGATCCGCGCCGAGCTGAAGCACCAGGGCCATAAGAACGTCAGCGTCACCACGGTCTGCCCCACCTTCATCAACACCGGCATGTTCGAAGGCGCCGAGCCCCCCAAAACCACCCAGATGCTCAACGCCTCAGACATCGCCGACAAGGTGATCGAAGCGGTCGAGAAAGAGCAGATTTGGGTGCTCGAGCCCTGGATCGTCAAGATCACGCCCTTTCTCAAGCACTGCCTGCCGACCCCGATTTCGGACTTCATTGCCGACGCCTTCGGCGCCAGCAAGAGCATGGACCGCTGGTCGGGTCACGGCACTCACTGACCGCGACTCTTCGTCGGTCTCCGGTCCACGCTGGAGACCGCCCGCTTCTCAAGCCCTTTCACGCTGACAGGCTTCATCGAGCCGACCCTTCGAGCCCGCACACCCGTGTCTGAGGACCAACCCACTTCCCCTGTGCCGCCGCCTTCCTCGGCCACCGACCTCCAGGGGGCCGGGGCTCCAGACGAGCAGGCCACCTCCGAAAAGCCGATCGACCTCGACTCGATGAAAGATGTCCGCATCCTCGATCTCGAGGGCCGGCGCGTTGTGCTGGTAGGCACCGCCCACGTCTCAAAATCCTCGGTGGAGGTCGTCCACCGGGTGATCGAGAGCGAGCGGCCCGACTGCGTGTGCGTGGAGCTGGATCCGCAGCGATTCGAGGCGCTGTCGCGTCAGAAGACCTGGGAAAACCTCGACCTCAAAGAGGTGATTCGGCGGCGGCAGCTGACCACCCTGATCGTCAACCTGCTGCTGGCGTCGTACCAGAAGAAGCTGGGAGACGATCTGGGCGTTCAGCCCGGCGCCGAGCTGCTCGAGGCGACCCAGGTTGCCGAGAGACTCGGAATTCCCGTAGAGCTGTGCGACCGCGACGTGCGCGTTACCCTGCGCCGCGCGACCCACGCCACGCCCTTTTTCCGCCGCGTGCTGCTGCTCTCGGAGCTTCTGGCGAGCATGCTCGAGTCGCCCGACATCACCGAGGAGCAGCTCGAGGAGCTGCGCGACCAGGACGTTCTCACCGAAATGATGAACGAGGTCGGCGCCCGGCATCCTTCGCTCAAGCGGGTCTTGATCGACGAGCGGGATTCTTATCTCGCGCAGAAAATCCGCGACTCGCCAGGGGAGAGGCTGGTCGCCGTGGTCGGCGCGGGCCACATGCAGGGCATCGTTCGCGCCCTCGAGGGCGGTGAGTCCGCCGATCTCGACCAGCTGAACGTCATTCCGCCGGTGCGGCCGGTTTGGAAGATCGTCGGCTGGTCGATCCCCGCTCTGATTATCGGGGCCATCGTCGCCATCGGCTATCAGAAGGGGATCGACTCGGCGGGAGCGAGCGCCGGCTACTGGATCGTCGCCAACAGCGTGCCGGCGACCCTCGGGGCCATCCTCGCTCTGGGCCATCCCCTGACCATTCTCGCCGCGCTGGTCTCGGCGCCCTTGGCGAGCCTGACGCCCGTGATCGGTACGGCCTACATCACGGCTTTTGTCCAGGCGTATTTCTGTCCGCCCAAGGTGCACGAATTCCAGTCGGTCTCGAGCGATATCTCGAGTCCCAAGATGTGGTGGAAGAATCGCCTGCTGCGGATTTTCCTGGCCTACATTCTTCCGGGGCTCGGAAGCATGATCGGGTCCGTTGTCGGCTTTGGCTGGACAAAACCCGGCACAATTTACTTTCCACCAGAGCGTCAACATCTGACGTTTGATCGGGGTGGGCGCTTTGTTTGCTCTCAAGCCGATCCTGACGACCAACACTGCCCCTCGGTAACAACATTATTTTCATCGCTAGCTCGGGTATATGGACGCAATGCTGTTGGCGTTTTGCTGACGGGTATGGGCCGTGACGGTGCGGAGGGAATGCAGGCGATCGCAAATGCTGGGGGGACAACGATTGCCCAGGATGAGGCTACTTCTGTCGTGTTTGGTATGCCCAAGGAGGCCATTGACCTGGGGGCGGCTCACCAGGTATTGCCAATAGATGCGATCGCACCTGCCGTATTACAGCTAGTCAAACAGCCGCTGCCTAAGCCAAGACAGTAACAGTTTAACTTTGAAACTTCTATAAAAAACACGTGGCACCCACCCAGCGACTCAGTCCACAATTACAACAGACATTTGCTCGTCTGATCGCCAATCGCCTTGGTTTGACCCTCCGAAAAAGCGATCAAGCAGAGCTGCAAGTTTTTATATTTAATCGACTCGGGATAATGGGGTTAGACGCTCCCGAAAAATACTATCTCTTACTTAATGAAAACACAGCAAGGAGCCACCAAGAATGGTTACAGCTCATCTCAGTCGTTACTAATACCGAAAGTTTCTTTTTTCGAGACAAAGGTCAGTTTAGTCTCTTAAAGAACTATCTTTTACCAACGCTGATCGAAAAAAAATCAGACAAGAAACGTCTCCGTATCTGCAGTGC
>JBCCLG010000540.1:0-4403 GCA_039027015.1 Acidobacteriota bacterium
CCTCAACCTGATCACCAACGCGGCGGAGGCCCTGGGCGGCGGTGCCGGCACCGTCTCGGTGCGCGCGTTTGCCGCCTCGCCGCCCACCCAACCCGACTCGGCCGGCGGCACGATCGACGGACCCAGCGTGTGTCTCGAGGTGCAGGACGACGGCTGCGGCATGGATGAGGAGACCCAGGCCCGGCTCTTTGATCCCTTCTACTCGACCAAAAAAACCGGCCGCGGGCTCGGTATGGCGACCGTTCAGGGCGTCGCCCGGCGGCATCGCGCCGTCACCCAGGTGGAGAGTGCCCTCGGCGTTGGCTCCACCGTTCGCATCTATTTCCCGTGTTCGGAAGACCCCTCGCGCAAGGCCGCGGCGACCCTCGCCCGAGCCCCCGTCTCGAGCCGAGGCAGCGCCACCCTGCTGGTGGTCGACGACGAGGAGGCGGTCCGGCGCACGGCGGTGAGCATTCTCCGGCACCGCGGCTTCCGGGTCCTGGAGGCCGCCGACGGCCGCCAGGCGATCGACGTCTTCCGGCTGCGCGAGGAGGTGGACCTGGTGCTGCTCGACCTGACGATGCCGGGTCTCGACGGCCTGGAGACCATGGCCCGCCTGCGCAGCGTGCGCCCCGTGCCGGTGATTCTGACCTCTGGATTCTCCGAGCACCACGTGTCGTCTGCGGCAGCCGACGGCTTTCTCGAGAAGCCCTACAGCCCCCGTCGGCTGATCGAGTCGATCGCCACGGTGATGCCCGAGGCCCTGCGTCCAGCGCGCGACGGCTGACGAAGAGCCCACCATGCCCATTCCGGAGATCAGGCGCCGGCTCGTGAACGACGAGGCGGTGAGAGACGAGCGCGCCTTCGTGCTGTATTGGATGATCGCCCAGCGCCGCGTGCGGTGGAACTTCGCCCTCGACCACGCGGCCGACGAGGCCCGCAGGCTCGGCAAGCCCCTGGTGGTTCTCGAGGCCCTGCGCTGCGGCTACCGCTGGGCCAGCGATCGTCTGCACCGCTTCGTGCTCGAGGGAATGGCCTCCAACGCCCGCCGGATGGCCGACTCGCCGGTGCGCTACTTAGCCTACGTGGAGAGCGAGGCGGGCGAGGGGCGGGATCTTCTCGGCGACGTAGCCGCCGAGGCGTGCCTGGTGGTGACCGACGACTACCCGGCCTTCTTTCTGCCGCGCATGGTGGCGGCAGCCGGCCGGAAGCTCGACGTGCGCCTCGAGGCCGTGGACTCAAACGGCCTCCTGCCCCTGCGCGCCGCCGACAAGGCCTACGCCCGCGCGGTGGACATGCGGCGCTTCCTGCAGAAGACCCTGCCGAGCCACCTGGGCGAGTTCCCGCGCGCCGACCCGCTGGAGGAGGCGAGCGGCGCGCCGCTCCCCGAGGCGCCGCTTCCCAAAGCCTTTGCCGAGGGTCGCCGCTATCGCGACAGCGCGCCGGCTCTCGGCCGCGGCCAGCTGCCCGATCTCGGGGCCCTGCCGATCGATCACGGCGTGGCGCCGGTGACGGAAGAGGGCGGCGGCGAAGCGGCCGACAGGCGTCTCGACGCCTTTTTAGAGAGCCGCCTCCGGCGCTACCAGGACGGCCGTCTCGACCTCGGCGACCGCTCGACCAGCGGCCTCTCCTTCCACCTGCACTTCGGTCACATCAGCACCCACCAGATTTTCGCCGAGCTGGTCCGCCGGGAGAGCTGGCAGCCCGACTCCCTGGGCTCCACCACCAGGGGTCAGCGCGAGGGCTGGTGGAATATGAGCGCCAACGCCGAGTCCTTCCTCGACGAATTCGTCACCTGGCGAGAGCTGGGCTACAACAACTGCGCCCACCTCGAGGAATTCGACACCTATGAGTCGCTGCCCCAGTGGGCGCGCACCAGCCTCGAGCTGCACCTGGGCGACGAGCGCCCCCACCTCTACGAGCTGGACGACTTCGAGCGCGCCCGCACCCACGACGAGCTGTGGAACGCCGCCCAGCGCGAGCTGCTGCGCACCGGGCGGATTCATAACTACCTGCGCATGCTGTGGGGCAAGAAAATCTTCGAATGGTCTCCCACGCCGCAGGCGGCCCTCGAGGTGATGATCGAGCTGAACAACAAATACGCCGTCGACGGCCGCGATCCCAACAGCTACAGCGGCATTTTCTGGGTGCTCGGCAGGCACGATCGCGCCTGGGGCCCCGAACGGCCGATCTACGGCAAGATCCGCTACATGACCTCCGACAGCGCCAGGCGCAAGCTCGCCCTGGGCGACTACCTGGATCGATTCGGCGCGGCCGGCGGGGGACGATGAAGCGCCAGGACAAAGCCGAGCGGATCCTTCATCAGCTCGAGGATCTATACCCTGAAACGCCGATCCCGCTCGACCACACCGACCCCTTTACGCTGCTGATCGCCGTGCTCCTCTCGGCGCAGACCACCGACAAAAAAGTCAATGAGGTCACCCCCGCCCTCTTCGAGCGCGGCCCCGATCCCGCCACCATGGCGCGTCTCGAGGTCGAGGAGATCCGGCAGCTGATTCGTCAGCTGGGGCTGGCGCCGCAGAAGGCCAAGAACATCAGGACTCTCTCGGAGATGCTGGTGGCCCAAAACGGCGGCGGCGGCGAAATACCCTGCACCTTCGAGGAGCTCGAGGCCCTCCCCGGGGTCGGCCACAAGACCGCGTCGGTGGTGATGGCGCAGGCCTTCGGCCACCCGGCCTTTCCGGTGGACACCCACATCCACCGCCTGGCCGATCGCTGGCGGCTTTCTGACGGCTCGAGCGTGGTCAAAACCGAGCGCGATCTCAAAAAAGTCTTTCCCCGCGAGCGCTGGAATAAGCTGCATCTGCAGATCATCTTCTTCGGCCGCGAGTATTGCCCGGCGCGCTTCCACGATCTCGGGGCCTGCCCGATCTGCTCATGGGCCTCCACCAAAAAGCGCCAGCGCGAGGAGCAGAAGGCCAACGACTCCCTCAGAAAGGGCCGCGGGCGCAGGGCCAAGGGCTAGCTATAGCCAGGGAGCAGCGGCGGCTCAGGGGCCCCGGAGGCGGCCCGCGGCTCGGCTCAGGACGCCAGCACGTAGGAGAAGATCAGCGGCGCCACGATGGTGGCGTCAGATTCGATGATGTACTTCTCGCCTTCCGCGTCGAGCTTGCCCCAGGTGATCTTCTCGTTCGGCACGGCGCCGCTGTAGGAGCCGTAGGAGGTCGTCGAGTCGCTGACCTGGCAGAAGTAGGACCACAGGCGGGCGTCCCTCTTCATGTCTTGCTG
Source organism: Acidobacteriota bacterium (assembly GCA_039027015.1). Lineage (GTDB taxonomy): Bacteria > Acidobacteriota > Thermoanaerobaculia > Multivoradales > J023 > JAUIJL01. Next base: position 3,229 of record JBCCLG010000540.1, read on the forward strand.
GATCAGCGGCACCACGCAGATGGGAAAGTCGCCGGCGATGCCGCCGCCGATCTGGAAAAAGCCCAGCTCTCTGTCGGCCGTCTGCTCGAGGTACCAGTCGATCAAGAGGTCCATGTAGTGGACGCCCGACTTAACCGTCGAGAGGCTCTTCACCTCGCCGCTGCGCCGGCAGGCGACGAACATATTGCCCAGGGTGGAGTCCTCCCAGCCGGGCACGAAGAGGGGCAGGTTTTTCTCGGCCGCGGCGAGCAGCCAGGAATCCCGCGGATCGGCCTGGTAGGCGTCCTCCAGCTCGCCCGAGAGCAGCACGCTGTAGAGGAACTCGTGGGGAAAGCGCCGGACGCCCTCGGCCTCCGCCAGCCGCCACCGGCGGATCACGTGGCGCTCGATCACCCGCATGGCCTCCTCTTCGGGAATGCAGGTATCGGTCACCCGATTGAGGCCGCGATCGGCCAGCGCCTGCTCCTCTTCGGCGCTCAGGGCGCGCCAGTCGGCGATGCGCTCGTAGTGGTCGTGGGCCACCAGGTTGAAGACGTCCTCCTCCAGGTTGGCGCCGGTGCAGCACAGGCCACGAATCTTGCCCTGGCGGATCATCTCGGCGAGGGAGATGCCCAGCTCCGCCGTGCTCATGGCGCCGGCGAGGGTGACGAACATGCCGTTGCCCTTCTCGAGCTGGCGGACCCAGCCTTCGGCAGCCTCGAGGAGGGTGCGGGCGTTGAAATGCCGATAGTGGCGGATCATAAAGTCGCGGATGACCCGCAGCTCGCGCCGGCGGCCGTCGGTGAGCTGGGGGACAGGGGAGGAGGTCGGCGTCTCGGGCGGCATCGGTTTCGATCTCGGAGGCTCGGGCGGTCAGTCGAAGGGCGGGCGGGGAGGATACCAAGGCCCTGGCGGCGGAAATCGAGCCTCAGGAGTCCTCAGCCTGCGGCTGCGCGGCGCGGAAAATCGGCGGCAGCAGGCCGAGAAACGCCACCGCCAGAGCGGTAGCCACCAGAAAGAGGCCCGAGTAGCCGAGGCCTGTGGCCACGAAGCCGGAGATCTGGCCGGCGAGCAGCTTGCCCGTCACCTCCAGGGTGGCGAAAACCGTGTAGTGCGTCGCTCCGATCCGCCGATCGACCCGCGACATCATGAACGCGAAGAGCGCCACCGTCAGCGCGCCGCCGAAGGTCTGCTCG
>JBCCLG010000541.1:0-4393 GCA_039027015.1 Acidobacteriota bacterium
ACGCTCTCGACGACGGCGGCCAGGCGCGTCTCCTCGTTGAACGCCGGAATCACCAGGAAACGCTGTTTTTTTGGATCCATCAACCGCCCCGCAGCAGGTGCGCCGAGACGGTACCATACCGATCGGTCACGCGCCTCCAATCGCCCTGCGCCGCGCCGCACGGAGCCCCATGACGCCCACCGACGAGAAAAAAGCCGTCCTGAAAGCCGGGCTGAGCCGGAAGATCCTCGCCTGGCTCCTCCTCGCGGGAATCGTGGCGGGCGCCTCCTGGCTGCGCTTCCACAATCTCGATCAGGTCGGGCTCGACGGCAGCGACACGGTCTACTACACCGAGCTGGCGACCGAGTGGAACGAGGGTCGCCCGGTCACCCGCATCGCGGAGGCCATTCGCGTCTATCGCCCGGTGGTGCTCGGCCTCTACGCCCTGTCCTACGATCTTTTTGGCTTCCACGACCACGCCATCAAGAGCCTCAACGGCTCCCTCGACGTGCTGAACGTCCTGCTGGTTTTTTGCATCGGCCGGGTAATGACCGGAGGCAGCTGGGCGCCTTCACTGGCCGCCGCCGCGTGCTACGCCTTTCTGCCGGCGGCGGTGTGGCTCTCGCGCACCGAGTTGACCCACATCGTCTCCGCCACTTCGATCCTGCTGACCCTGCTGGTCTTCGCGCTGTCGCGGCGGGCCCGAAGGCCGTGGCCGCGGCGCCTGCTGCTGGCGCTGGCCGCGGCGCTGACCGGGCTGGCCTCCCTGACCCATCAGGAGCTGGTCTTTTTGGCCGCCGGCTACGCGATCTTCATGGCCCTGGACCACCTGGCGAGGGAAAGGCGGGTCACTCTAGATCTCGGGATCGATCTCGCGATCTACACGGCGGTCACCACGCTTTTCAGCCTCGACATGCTGATCTTCAGCCTGCGCTACCCCTACCGGCATTCGGTGGAGGACAACATGCTCTCCTGGGGGCATCTGCTCACCGTGCCCGAGCAGTTTCTGCGCTATGTGTGGACCACGGTGCTGGCCGTCACTTCGCCGATCACGCTGATTCTCTTCCTCGCCTGCTGTCTTCTCTCGCTGGGGCTTTTGGCGCGCAGCCTGTGGAGACCGCCGTCCCGCGGCGCCTCCTCGGCCCAGGCGAGCTTCCTGATCCTGCCGGTTCTGGTATTTCTGATCCACCAGCTGCTGCTGGCGCAGTTCATCAAGGAGCTGCCGCCGCGGGTGGTCTTTCCGCTCATCCCGATGGTGCTGCTGACGCTCTGCTGCTGGGCGTGGCGGCCGCTGGTGGCCGGCCTCGGCGCTCTGTCGGCGGGGGTGAGCATGGCGCTGGTGGCCGCGCTGCTCACGGCGGCCCACTGGGTTTCGGCACCGGGCGTCCACGTGCGTTTCAACCCGCAATACGCCGCCGCGTGGCAGCCCCTCGAGTGGAAGGTCGACGCCCGCCGGGTCGTCCAGGTCACCCGCAACATGCTGCTCACCCGCCGCGCTCCGAGAATTTGGCACGATCTCCTGAAGGACCGGGTCGATGAGGATTCGAGGCTGCTGGTGGCGTCGAGCCTGATGCAGCCCTTCGCCGGGCGGCGGGTGCTCCAGGTGGACTTCTATTTCGGCGACGACGCCGTCCTGATGATCGATCACGACGAGCCCCTGGACGCCCTGATCGCCGAGAAGAAGATCCGCTACGTTCTGCTCACTCCCCACAACGTGACGCCCCTCTTCCTCGAGCGGGAGAAGCATCAGCGCTATCTCTACGACGGTCGCTGGGAGTGGAGTCCCCTCGATTTAGGGGCCTCCTACGGCTTTGCTCCCGGCGAATACAGCCTCGAGAAGGAGATGGCCCACTGGCTCGATTTCCTGGAGGCCCGGGGCGCCGAGCGCCTCTATTCCGGAGGCATGGCGCACGTTTCGAGGCTCCGCCAGCCGGGAGATCTGCTGCGCGCGCTGACCACCCCCGGCGCGTCGTACGCGATTTTCGAGATCGACCCCGAGAAGGCGGCGCCGGACCCGGGGACGCTGCAGACAGAGGCGCCGCAAACGGAGACGCCGGGCGCCGCGGCCTACTGAATGTAGCCCAGCGAGCGGAGCTTGTCCTGATCCTCTTCGGAGAATCCTCCCTCGGGCGCCGAGGCCTTGCTGACCCGCCACACGCTGAGGGTCGGCCCGCCCCGATCGGCCTGAATCTGCCGGCGCTGCCCGGGCTGGTCGGGCGGCTTGAAGGAGAAGTCAAAGCGCTCTCCTTCGGCCGACTCGAGGGTCAGGCGGAGGTTCTTCAGCAGGCCCGTGCGGTAAACCAGCCGGCCCCTCTCCCCGGGCTCGAGCAGGACCTTCAGCACCTTGGGATCGCTGCGGTCGAGGGCCGAGCGCTCGACGCCGAAGGCGTAGACGTTATCCCTGGGGCTTGACTCGGTGAACAGCTCGAGGTGCCAGGGCCTGCCCGCGAGGGGCGCGAGGTCGAGGTGCAGGCCCGGGAAAAGGTCGATCGCGTCTCTCAACTGCTTCTTGAGAGCCCGCGGCATCTCGGCGCCCTCTTTCCGCAGATCCCTCAGCTCTCCCGGATCGTCCACCAGGTCGAAGAGCTGGTGGCGGCCGAAGTTGTCCTGGGCCAGGGCGGCGCGCTCGATCCACTTGGACCTGCCGCCCTGATAGAGGCTCAGCCCGTTGCCCAGCACCAGGCTGTAGAAATCGTGGTCCACCTCGGTCTCGCCGCGCGCGTGGGCGAGCAGGGAGCGTCCGCTGAGAGCGTCCGCGGAATCCGCGGCGGCGCCTTCGACCTCGAGACCCGCCCATTCGAGCGCGGTGGCCGCCAGGTCGACCGAGCTGACCAGGCTGCTCACCCGCGCGCCGGCGGGAAGGCTTCCGGGCGCGTGCATCAGAAGCGGCACGCGCAGGTTGACGTCGTAGAGAAGCCCGTGCTCCACCACGCCGTGCTCGAGGAAAGCCTCGCCGTGGTCGGAGGTGACGATGACCAGCGCGCCGTCGAGGGCGCCGGTGGCGTCCAGCCTGGCGAAGAAGGCCTCGAGGGCGGCGTCCAGGGCCCGAATCTCCTGGCGATAGGCGTCCTGGATGGGCTCGATGTCGGGCTCGAGCCCGGCCTCGCCGAAGCTGATTTGGCGCTGCCGGGTGCGCGCGAAAAGGTGGCTCGGCAGCTGATCCGGTCCGAGCGGCAGGCCGCCTCGCATGTGCTGCAGGTTGTAGCCGATCACCTCGCCCGGCTTGCGGGATTCCACGGGCGCGCCGTCGCGCGTCACGTAGGGGCCGTGAACCTCATAGGAGTGCACGAAGAGGAAGAAGGGCGAGCCGGCGTGACGCTCGACCCACGCGGCGGCGCGCTCGGTGATGGGCTCGATGTCGGAGTGCTCCTCAATCGGTCGATAGAGGGTGTCGTGCTGGTAGAAGGAGTCGAAGCCGCGGTCGAAGCGCAGGCTCTCGGAGACCAGAACGCCAGCGGTGAAGGCCGCGGTCTGATACCCGGCGCGCCGCAGGCGGCTGGCCAGGGTCTGCTCGTCTCCCAGCTTGCCGTTGAGCCAGAAAAATGAGGTTTCGAGCGGCGCGAGGCCGGTCAGCATCGACGCGTGGGAGGTGTGGGTGGTGGAGGAGGCCGCATAGGCCCGCTCGAAGCGCACCCCTTCGCTGGCCAGCCGGTCGAGAAAAGGGGTCGATCCCCGAGGCCCGCCCGCGAACGACGGCTCGCCGGCGCTCAGGGTGTCCAAAGAGATCAGGATGATGTTGGGCTGCGCCGCGGCGTCGAGGGGGCCAACCACCGCAGGGCTGGCCAAAAAGACGGTCGCCTCTCCCGGTCCGCCGGCGACCTCAGAAGCCGCCGCCGCCACCTCAAAGAGCACCTCGCAGGGTGCCTGGGGGCAGGGCCCTAGGGGCACGGCGAACTCTCGAAAGCCCAGGGCCTCGCCGGCCTCGAAACGGTGCTCGAAAACGCGCTCTCCCGCCGCCGAGACGCGCAGGCCGAGGGCCGAAGGGTTGCCGCGCGCCGGGCTCAAGTCAAAGAGCAGGCGGCTTCCTTCCCGAGACCAGGAGGCCGTGCGCGTGAGGCGCGCCGGGGCGCGCATCTGAAAGGCGGCCCGCACCTCTGGGCCCAGGCGCACTTTGCCGGCGATAACGCCGAGATCGGCCCGGTCGGGGCCCTCAGGCTCGGGATCTTCCGGCCTCAGATTCTGGCGAAAGGTAACCGCCTGAAGGGTCACGGGGGCCTTCTGGTCGATGGGGTCGACGCGCAGTCGCAGCGGCTCAGAGCCGGCGGCGGGGCCCAGGCGGCCGCGCAGATCGACCCGGTAGCTCGCGAAATGCTCGCACGACGCATCGGCCAGCTCGACGCTTCGCTCGCTGGCTATCGGGGTTTCGGCGTAGGCGAAGAAATCCTGCAGCAGGCCCGACGCCAGAGACGCCATG
>JBCCLG010000542.1:0-4390 GCA_039027015.1 Acidobacteriota bacterium
CAAGGCCGCGAAATACGCGCCGGGAAGCTCGCGAAGCGGCGAAGACCCGCCTCCTCGGAGAACGTTCCCCGTCAATCAGAGAGCCCCCGCGAGTTCAGCGATCCGCCGCAGGACCCCGGACGACGCAGCGGAGGAGCGGGTCACCCAGAACCTAAGGCGAAGAAAAAGAGCTGAACCGACGTCACGGCAGAAACCCTCCGGAGCTTCAGGAGTCCGGGGATCCGAGGACGGAATCGCTGCTTGTATGAGCAGGAGAACGCGAAACGTAGAAGGACGCCCCCGAAACCGGAGAGGTGCCAAGGCCGAGAAATACGCGCCTGGAAGCTCGCGAAGCGGCGAAGACCCGCCTCCTCGGAGAACGTTCCCCGTCAAGAAGAGAGCCCCCGCGAGTTCAGCGATCCGCCGCAGGACCCCGGACGACGCAGCGGAGGAGCGGGTCACCCAGAACCCGAGGCGAAGAAAAAGAGCTGAGCCGACGTCACGGCAGGAACCCTCTTGAGCGGCAGGAGTTCAGCGATCCGCCGCAGGACCCCGGACGACGCAGCGGAGGAGCGGGTCACCCAGAACCTGAGGCGAAGAACCCGAGGCGAAGAAACCGAGCCCAAAGCCGAGACCTGGTCCAAAACCGAGTGCCCTCCCCCCGCCATCCCCGGGAAAATCCACCGCAGAAAAAAAGAAACCCCTCGGGCCTATATCTTTTTGAAGAGAATCACGTATATTCGGCTCAAAGAACTGGAGACCGAATGTTCGACAGTAAAGACATAGAAATAATGACGATCCTTCAGTCCAACGCAAGGACCAGCAACGCCGACATCGCAAGAGCGGTGGACCTCACGCCGTCGGCGGTGCTGGAGCGCATCCGCAAGCTGGAGCGCCGGGGCGCGCTGAGGGGCTATCACGCCAATATCGACCCGGAGCAGGTGGGACGAGGCCTCCTCGCCTACGTGTTCGTGCGCTCCAACGAATCGCTGGGCGACGAGCGCGTGAGCCACGAGCTGGCGGCAATCTCAGAGGTGCAGGAGGTCCACCACGTGGCCGGGGAAGACTGCTACCTGGTCAAGGTTCGAACCTCGAGCCCGCAGACCCTGAGCGTGCTGATCCGCGAACGCTTCGGCCGCATCCCCGCGGTGCTCACCACGCGCAGCACCATCGTGCTCGAGACGGTGAAGGAAGCCCCCTACCTGCCCCTGCCGCGGTCTGAGGGTGAGGGCGAAGACGCTGAAGATAAGAAGAGCGGAGGCACTCGCGATGACGATTGAAACCCCGACAGGCCGCCCCGCCGCCTACTCTTCCACGCTCACCCTGATCGCCGCCTTCGCCGCGGTCTACATCATCTGGGGCTCCACCTACCTCGCCATCCGCCTGGTGATGGACACCATGCCCGACTTCACGATGATCGGCCTGCGCTTCTGCCTGGCCGGCGCCCTGATGCTCGCGTGGTCGGCGTGGTCGGGCCAGAAGGCGCCGAGCCGGCGCCAGATCGCCCGGGCGGCGGGCATCGGCGTCATGCTTCTCTTCGGAGGCACCGGGGCCGTGGTGTGGGCGACCGTGGAGCTCGACACCGGCCTGGTGGCCCTGCTGATCGCCATGGAGCCCCTGTGGCTCGCCATTCTGATGCTCTTCTGGCCCGGGGCCGACTCGCGACCGAGCGCCGTAACCTGGCTTTCCCTGGGCCTGGGCTTTGCCGGCGCCGCGCTTCTCGCCGCTCCGGGCGAGGTGCTCGGCACGGGCGCCATCCACCTGCCGTCGGCTCTGGTTCTGATGCTCGGCTGCCTCAGCTGGGCAGCCGGCTCCCTGATCTCGCGCAACACCGACCTGCCCAGCTCCCAGCCGGTCAACGCCGGCGTGCAGATGGTGGCCGGCGGACTGCTCCTCACCGCCGCGGGCCTCCTCGGCGGCGAGGCGGCGGAGTTCCGGCTCGAGGCCTTCTCGTGGACCTCGATCGCCGCCTTTCTCTACCTCGTCGTCTTCGGCTCGATCATCGCTTTTTCGGCCTACGCCTGGCTGATCCGCACCGTCTCGCCCACCCTGGTCGCCACCCACACCTACGTCAATCCCGTGGTGGCCATCTTCCTGGGGTGGCTGGTGATCGATGAGTCCATCGGCCCTCGCACCTTGGCGGCGGCGGCTCTCATCCTCGGCTCGGTGGTGATCATGACCACCCACGAGGCCCGAGTCAGCCGCCGGCGCCGGGCCGGCGAGCGCGCGGCGGCGGCCGACCTTGAAGCCGCCGCCGCCGAAGCTGCCGAATCGGCGATCGCGCAGCCGTCGAGCGAACCTCGGCGCTGCGCCTGACGCACCGGCGCCTCAGTCGCCCAGGGTGGCGACCATCACCGCTTTGATGGTATGCACCCGGTTTTCCGCCTGGTCGAAGACGATCGAATGGGGCGACTCGAAAACGTCCTCCGTGACCTCGATGCCGTCGAGGCCGAACTTGTCGTAGACCTCGCGCCCCTTGGTGGTCTCGCGGTTGTGAAAGGCCGGCAGACAGTGCAGAAATTTGACCGCGGGGTTGCCCGTTTGGCGCACCACGTCGAGAGTCACCTGATAAGGCCGCATCAGATCGATGCGCTCCGCCCACGCCTCGTCGGGATCGCCCATGGACACCCACACGTCGGTGTAGAGAAAGTCGACCCCTTGGACCGCCTCTCCGACGTCGCCGGTGATCGTGAGGCGCGCGCCGCTCTCCTCGGCCAGCTGACGGCAGATGGCCTGGAGCTCCTCGCTCGGCCGGTAGCCCTCGGGGGCGGCGATGCGAAAGTCCATGCCTAGCTTGGCCGCCCCGACCATCAGCGAATTGCCCATATTGTTGCCGCCGTCGCCGAGGTAGCACAGGGACATCTCGGAGAGCGGCTTGGGGCAGTGCTCCTGCATCGTCAGGACGTCCGCCAGGATCTGGGTCGGGTGATACTCGTTGGTGAGGCCGTTCCACACCGGCACGCCGGCGTATTCCGCCAGCTCTTCCACGATCTCCTGACCGAAGCCGCGATACTCGATGCCGTCGTACATGCGGCCGAGAACGCGCGCCGTGTCCTTGACCGACTCCTTATAGCCGATATGCGAACCCGAAGGCCCGAGGTAGGTGGTGGAGGCGCCCTGGTCGAAGGCGGCGACCTCGAAAGCGCAGCGCGTGCGGGTCGAGGATTTCTCAAAAATCAGGGCTATGTTCTTCCCGCGCATTCTCGGGGTCTCGAGTCCGGCGTATTTCGCCCTCTTGAGATCGCGGGAGAGGTCGAGCAAAAAGCCGATCTCCTGAGTGGAGAGATCGAGCAGCTTCAGAAAATGACGATGGCGCATGTTGAACGGCATAGGGGAGGCTCCAGAACGAGGGGGCGGGACCAGCCCGCCGGGTTTCTAGAATCCCGCGCGCGGCCGCGTCGGGCGCGCGGATGATAGCGAATCGACGCGCGAAAAGCCGCCGCTTGAGCGCGCGCGAACGATCGCCCGGCGGGCGGCGAGATCCACTCGCCGGGCGGGCGACGAAAAGTCCTCCCATGAGCACCCTCGACGACGCCCTTATGGCCGACAACGTGACCCAAAGCGCCCCCTCGCTGCAGGGGCCGTGGCTGGCGCTGCTGATCTTCGCCATCCCCGTGGCCACCATCGGCGCCCTGTGCTCCCTCGTGGCCCCGTGGTGGGTGATTCACGTTCAGGAAGAGGCCGAGGGCACGGCGCTGCGCGCCACCCTCGAGCAGCGCTGGCTCTTCGTGGTGCCGGTGCGCAGCCGCGATCTCGGCACCCTGCACGGCGCCGAGCTCACCACCCCCAAGCTCGTGGAGGGCGGCGCGCCGAGGATCGGCGGCGGCGATAAGAAGCTCACCTACAGGCTCACCCTGCACCACGGCAAAGAGCGCATCACCGAGCTGGCCGCCGGCCCGGCGACGGCCACCGAAAAGGCCCTTCAGGACCTGGTGGCCGGCAGAAGCTCGCCGCCGCAAAGTCTGTGGGTCGGCAAGCGGTGGCTCGGCCTTTGGCTGCCGCTCCTCATGCTGTCGAGCGCCGGGGGGCTTGTGGGCACGTTTCTTTTCAAGCTCCTGCGCGAGCGCGCCAAGCGCGCCTCGAGGCAGGCCAGCGGCCTGCCGATTTCCCTCTAGGGCGCCCGGGCAGGCTCGCCCCCGGGCCTCTCCCGGCCTCAACCCTCAAAGGCTCCCGCTCGCCTCGGGCGGGTTCCGGCCCCGTCTGGGCGCGTGATATATACATGCGCTGCGTCCAACCAACCAGGCCTCCATGCCGAAGAGCCGCCCGAGGGGAACTCGATGCTCGAATTTTTTAGCAGCTTGATCAGTCGCGCCAATTCCCTCGTGTGGGACACCGGAATCCCGGTGGGCGACCAGACCATTCCGTTCATCGTCATCGCCCTTTTGGGCACCGGCATGCTCTTCACGTTTCG
>JBCCLG010000543.1:0-4375 GCA_039027015.1 Acidobacteriota bacterium
AGCGTGTTCCCAACCCAGGTCTCGAACCGTTCTCCAGCCTCGTCATCGCTAATTCTTAGCAAGCCTGCCTGGGACTCATCGGTCCGAATCACCAGACTTCGGCCCAGAACCGATGATTCCTGGACCTTGACACCTGCTCGATTCCTTTGGATCTGGATCGAGGCGAAGTCTCGCCCATCGACAGCTCGCAGAGTCCCCGCATCATAGGACTGAAGCCCGGCCGGCCAGAAGAACGGCTCGAGACTCTCTACGATCTGGCGGGCCTCTGCCGGCGTCATGCCTTCCAGTTGGAGGGCGACTTCACCGTTGGCGTCATGAATAAATTGCCGTTCCCAGACTCCAACGGGACTCGCCTGGCGCAAAATTCGAAGGCGAGCGAACGGCCCTGACGCTTTCTCCGGAGAGTAAACAAAGTCGGTTCTTCCGAATCGCTGACTGTCTTTGAATGAAAGCTCTCCGGTTGCTCGATAAGAAAAATGAACGGTGTCTGTGTCGCTCTCGACAAGGGAGACGCGGCCCGATGAGTCTTTGAGAACGTGCTGGGATGCAACGGAGGAGACCTCTTCTGCCTCTGATTCCCCGACCGCAAATAAAGCAAGTGAAACGCAGGAAAGCGCTAGACAACTAAGCATTCTGGCATTTACCTTCATGCAAACCTCCGATTAAGGCTCCTGGAGCCATTTGAATTCTCAAGAGCGCTCAAGAAATCCGCTCCTGAATCGTTGACGATTATCGACCCCACAAGCCTCCGATACGATCGTAAGGTAATACCTTACTTCTATGGGAGGGGGCATCCGCATGGCCAGGGACTCGATGATCGAAGGCTCAGCGCTTCGTCGGCCGAACCACTAGCGGACATTATGGCCACAAACTCAAATTGTCAATGATAATCTTATATTTTTTGTCAAATTCAGGCTAAACACCATATTGCTCCGCGCACATGTCCGCGGGCCAGCTCGACGGCTTGATGCGCACCTCGGCCTAGACGAAAGCCGAAGCCAGAGTCAGAGAACGTCACATCGAAATCGGGTTGGAGCCTCCTGGATCCAACGGTTCGGAGCCGTCGGGATCCCCAAACGTCGGACGCCTGGCGCGCTCAATAAAAAAGCCCCGGAGAAATCTCCGGGGCTGAGGCGCTCTCGATGGAGCTTCGGTCCGCTTCCTTAGCGGGTTAGAACCGTCAGTCGAGGTCCCATGACTTGTTGGCTTCCGCGCCCGAACCGCAGTTCCAGAGGTGGATCGGATTGCCGTTGTCCCAGTTGTTGCCGAACTTCTTGTGGATGCACTTGCCCGAGTTGCCGCGAGCCGAGATCCGGCCGTTCGAGGGATTGAAGTCCCAGGTTTTGTTGAGGCCCGAGGGGTCCGAGCTGCAGTTCCACACGTGGATGACGTTACCGTTATTCCAGTTGGCGTCCTTTTTGTGGATGCACTTGCTGGGGTCCTGCACGGCGCGGATCAGGCCGGTGCTCGCCTCGTAGGTCCAGCGGTTGCCGCCGGAGCTGTCGCTGCCGCAGTCGCCCAGCACCAGACGGTTGCCGTTCGACCAGCCCGAGTTCTGCTTATACATGCACTTGGAGGTGTTGTACGCGGCTTTGATCTCAAAGCCCTCGTCCTGCCCGAGAAGCTCGGCGCTGCCGGTGTCGAAACCCAGGGACTTGAGGGCACCGTCGCCCCAGGTGCCGTAGATGCTGTAGAGCTCACGGTCGAAGGTCACGGTGCTGCAGGTGCCGTCCTTGGGACCGTAGCTGATGGTGGATCCGGACGTGTTGGTCAGCTCGAGGTGGACGATCCGATTGTCGCCGCTCACTCGGTCGAGGCAGTACTCGACGCTCGAGAGCCTGTTGCTTCCGCTGAGGTTGAGCGCGCTCGTGTAGCTGCCGTCGCTGTCGCCCTGGGTGTAGGTCAGGCCGCCGGCATAGGTGACCTCGATGGCCTTGACCCGAGACTTGCCCTGGAGGCGAACCGAGGTGATCCTCTGCAGATCGCTGGTGAGAAGACCTCGCTCGACCAGGTACCGATGGTCAAAGCGGCTGCCTTTGGTCGGGTAGCCGTAAGCCGGGCTGCGAGAGAGGCTGAGCTTGTTCATGTCGTTCACCTGCCACACGCCGCTGAGGCTCTGCGAGTGGTAGTTCACGTAGATGCCGGTCGAAACGTTGCCCGCGTCGGCGGTGTTCAGAAGATCGTTCATCTGCCGGCCGTTGGTGGGGGCGGCGAAGTCGTAGGAGTCGCCAAACTCGCTGATGCAGGTCTGTCGACCCTCTTCCCAGATGCCGCTACCGCTGGTCACGTTCCAGTCGTCGGAGACCTTGTTGTAGCAGGCAAAGCGCAGGGAGAGATCGCAGGGAATGTCGTCAAAGCCCGTATCCACCGGCTTGTTGACCTGGGCGCAGCTGCCGTTGCCGGAGGGTTCGTTGTTATTCCACGACCACACCATGTGACGGGCATCCACTTCGTCGTAAAGAAGGGCGTTCTTCCCGTTGAAGTTGAAGAGTTCGAAAACGTTATGCCCCTGGTTCATGTAGTTGTCGACATTGTTCGAGGTGAAGATCTGATCTTCGAAGCCGCCGTTAGGACCGCTGAAGGTGTTCGGATCGTGAACGAGAGTCATGATGCCCTGCCCGTATTTGGCGCCGGCGTCTGAGGGCGAGCTGGACTTATTAAGAGATTTCTGCCAGCCGCTGCTCTGGTATTCGACGCCTACGTGCACCCAGCTCAGGAATTTGCTGCTGCCCGGGCAGCTGCTCATCGCGCCGTTGCCGGCAAAGACGATCACGTTCTTGCCCGCTGCCAGGATGTCGGCCTTGGTCAGGAACTCGGGCTCGAGGCCGTAGCGTCCCGTGCAGCCGGTCGGATCAAGCCGGCCCTCGGTCGGTCGGTAGATCCAGTCGCCCAGGTGATTCTCAAGCTTGTCGGCGGTCTTCGAGTAGGCCTCCTTCATCTCGAGCTTGAGAAAGACCACCGCGTTCTTGTTGTCCTTGACAAAGTTCTTGATCTGATCGAGTCCGTCGATCAGGGTCTTGTCGTCGGCTCCGCAGGTCCCGTGGCAGAGCCGCAGATCGCCCGAGATGTCTTTGCGGGGGTCGTACTCCATCTGGCGCGCGCCGGCCTTGAGCAGATTGCCGGGCCGGAGGGTCTGGTTGGGATCGAAATATCCCCACTCATCGTTGGCGTAGGCGTTGTGGGCGCCGACCCAGATGGTTTTGTTGAAGGTGTTCTTGGTGTCGAGAAACTCCTGGAGGGCCAGCGCGTCTTCGCCCCAATCCCCAAAGGCGGGGAGGGCGAAGAGGACGCCCACGAGCAGGACGAGGGCAGCTTGCAAGGGCTTTGAGGCTTTATAAACAGACATTTTCTAATTCTCCGTGTTGGGCTGTTTTGTCGTTCTTCAGCCTCAAAGCGCAGTTCCTCTCCGGGAGACGTCATTTATTTTGAGATTTTTTTGAAGGAATCTCGAAAGCTCCTAAAATCAAACGTTTACGAGTGTCCCGCACCACGAGAAAGAGCCCCGGAGAATCTCCGGGGCTCTTGGATCTCCTCGGCTCTCGGGTCAAGAACCGTCTCTTGAGAAGGGCGGCCGGTCAGTCGAGGTTCCAGGATTTATTGGTCCCCGTCGGGCCCGCGCTGCAGTTCCACAGGTGGATCGGGTTGCCGTTCGACCAGTTGGCGTTCTTCTTGTGAAGGCACTTGCCCGTGTTGTGGCGAGCCGAGATATAGCCGTTCGAGGGGTTGTAATTCCACGATTTGTTGGTCCCCGTCGAGCCCGCGCTGCAGTCCCACACGTGGATCACGTTGCCGTTGTTCCAGTTGCCGTCTTTTTTGTGGATGCACTTGCTCGGGTCCTGCACGGCGCGGAGGTAGCCGGTGCTCTCTTCGTAGGTCCAGCGGTTGCCGCCGGAGGCGTCGCTGCCGCAGTCGCCGATCACCAGACGGTTGCCGTTCGACCAGCCCGAGCTCTGCTTGTACATGCACTTGGAGGTGTTGTAGGCCGCGGTAATCTCGAAGCCTTCGGGCTGCCCGAGGGTCACCGCCGTGCCGGTATCAAAACCGATGGACTTCAGATGTCCGTTGCCTCCCGAGCCGAAGATGCCGAAGAGATCGCCCGACAGGCTGTGGGTGGTGCAGGAGCCGTCGCGCGGACCGTGGCTGATGGTGGATCCCGCGGTGCTGGTCAGCTTGAGAGAGACGATCCGGTCGTAGCCGCCCTGGCGGTCGAGGCAGACCTCGAAGCTCGAGAGCTGCGCGCTCGAGAGGTTGAGCGAGCTGCTGTAGTCGCCATCGCTATCGCCCTCGAAGCGGACCGAGTTGTCGGCGTAGGTGACCTCGATGCCCTCGGCGTTGATCGCGCGGTGTTGGGCCAAGAGATTGTCGCGGGTGGTGC
>JBCCLG010000544.1:0-4372 GCA_039027015.1 Acidobacteriota bacterium
ACCGTTCAGCCTCAGCGCCTCGCGCGCCGCCTCGAGCCCTCGCGCGCGCTCCTCGCCCGACGCACCGAGCCCGGAAGAAGCCTTGCGCCAGGTCCAGCGGGCGATGGCGGCGTGCCCCTGGGCGTCGTGGGGCACCTGCTCCCGAGAGGCCTCGAGGGACTCTGAAGCCCGGGCGAAGAGCCGCTCGGCGCCGCTTCCTAGGCGGTCGGCGTGCTCGGCCAAAACCGTCAGCACCTCGCCTCGAACCCTCTTGGCGTCGTGGCGGCTCGGGTCGATCTCGAGCGCCTTCGCGGCAAAAGAGAGCGCCTCGCGCGCCGCGGACTCCGGGGAGCGCCCCTCGGCCAGGGCGTATTCCGCCTCGTCGAGGGCGACCGTGGCGAGAGAAACGTGGGGACCCGGCAGACCCGCGGCGTCCGCCAGGCCCCGGCCGTAGCTCTCCCTCGCGGCGCGCGCGGGCTCCGCGGGATCGAGCCCCGCGAGCCTGGCCGCCCGGGTCAGCAGCGCCCACGCGTTGCCCGCCGTCAGGTGGCCGTAGGCGGAGCTCGGGAAGCTCTCGAACATACGGTCAACCCTCTCGAGGGCCTGCCGCGCGCTCGGCGCCGGGTCTCGGCCGTATCGCATGTCCATCTCGCTTTGCAGGAGCTTGATGACCGCGGACGTCGAGACCACCGAAGCCAGCCCGGGATCGATCCCGAAGGCGCTTTGAGTGGCGCTCTCCGCAGCCTCCAGGAGAGAGGAAGGATCGTGCCCCGTCGTGAGGAAGTGCTCCGCGCGCCGCACCTGAACCTGCGCCAGGAAGACGCTGATGCTCGCGCTCTCCGGATCGAGCGCCACGGCGGCCCGGGCGTGCTGCTCGGCGAGCTCTTGGGCCTCGGTTGGATCTTCGCCGCGGTAAGATCCATAGGTCGCCGTTCTCAAATACGCGTTGGCCAGCTCTCGGTGCACCATCGCCTGGCCGTCCACCAGCTCGATAGAGCGCTCCAGATGGCCGACAGCCTGCCCGTAGGCCGGCCGCGGGTCTTCGCCCTGATGCTCCAGCTGCAGGGCCATGACAGAAAGGGCGTGGCCGAGATAGAAGCGGGCCTCTGACTCGATGTCCGCGGGCGCGCCCTCGGCGATCAGGGCCTCGAGATCGGCCGAGAGCCGCTGCAGCATCTCAATGGGATTCTCCTGGCGATCCCAGAAGATCACCTCGGCGAGAGCCAGGGTCCCAGAAGCCGCCTCCATCTCGGCATCCATGCGGCTGGGCAGGAGGGTGCGCACCCCCTCGCAGGCCTCCAGCATCCGGGCCACGATCTCGTCGATACCCTCGAGCCCGTAGCGCGAGTAGTAGTTCGCCCGCTCGTTGAAGAGCCGGCACAGGCGATACCGGCCCTCGGGGCTGGAGCGGGCCACCTCAAGCCCGCGGCGGATCGACGCTTCGGCCTCGTCGAAAAGACTCATCACCTCCTGCCGCGTGATCTCGCTGCCGCGAATCATCGCCTGCAGCAGCCGAGCCTCAAAAAAGCGCGCCTCGAAGGCGTCGTCGCTCTCGACCGAGCGCACCAGCTCGAGGGCCCCCTCGAGGTCGTCGCGATAGAAGGTCATGCGCGCCTGGAGCAGCTCGGGCAGCGCCAGGAGGCCAGAAGCCTCGGACAGCCTCTCGAGCGCCGGCCCGCGGAGCTCCTCCTGGGCGCGGAGCCTCAGCTTCTCGCGGCTGGAGCGATCGGCGATGCGGCCTATGGCGTCGAGCCGGTCCTCGTACAGGCGGCCGAGGGCATCGCCCAGAGCGAGGGCGGCCTCGGGTCTTCGGTAGCCCTCCTCCCACGCTCTCTCCAGATAGCGACGCGCGGTCTCGACGTCTTCGAGGCTGAGCGCGTTGCGGCCCAGGGCGTAGAAGGCCATGCCGGCATCGACCGAGGAAAGATCCGCCAGGCGCCTCTGCAGCTCGTCCATATCGCCCTCGATGGACTCGAGCTCCGGGGTCAGATCGTGCGGCGGCATCAGATGGGCCACCCGCAGCCGCCACTCCGTGCGCTCGATGTGCCGGGTGAGCTCCTGGCCCGCCTGGGTCAGAAATTCGGTGCGCGCCCGGGACCTCAAATCCTGAACCGCCAATCCCACCGCGGCGGCCACCAGAACGCCGGCGGCGGCCACCGGCCAGCGGTTCCTCATCGCCCATTTGCGCAGCCTGTAGGCCGGGTTGGCGCGCCGCATGGAAATCGGCCGACCGTCCAGAAAGCGCCGCAAATCCGCCGCCAGGGCCGACACTGACTTGTAGCGGGAATCCGCCTCGCGCGCGATCGCCTTGAGCAGAATCCACTGCAGATCGCCCCGCAGGGTGCGCTTGAGCTCGAGCAGTGAGCTTCTGCGCCGCTCGGCGATGCGCTGGGCGTCCTCTCTCGAGAGCGACTGGGATAGGCGGGTGGAGGGAGCCGGCGGATCGGACCGGGGCACTTCGCCGAGCAGCTCGCCATAGGACGAGCCGTTAAAAGGGCGTCGACCCACGATCAGCTGGTAAAGAACGGCGCCGAGGGAGTAGACGTCGGCGCGGGTATCGATATCGCTCGAGCCGGTCAGGGCCTCCGGGCTCATATAGGCCGGGGTGCCGGCTACCTGGCCCTCTTCGGGCTCCGAGGAGGGCCGATCCAGGGATTCGGCGATCCCGAAGTCGATCACCTTGGGCACGGCTTCGCCGTCGATCTCCGCGACCAGGATATTGGACGGCTTGAGGTCGCGGTGGATGATGCGTCGGCGGTGGGCGTGCTCGATGCCGCGGCACACCGTGATCATCAGCTCCAGGCGCTCTTTGACGGTGAGCGATCGGCCGTCGCAGTAGCGGTCGAGGTGCTCGCCTTCGATCACCTCAAGGGCGAAGAAGGGCGAGCCCTCGGCGGTGAAGCCGGCGTCGAGAATGCGGCCGATATTCGGGTGCTCGAGGCGCTGAAGAACCTGCTTTTCAGCCTCGAAACGGGCTCGCGATGCGGGATCGACGAACGCGGTGCGCACCAGCTTCAGGGCCACCGTGCGCTCCAGGGGCTCCTTCTGCTCGGCCAGGTAGACCTCGCCCATGCCTCCGGATCCGAGCAGCTCGACCAGCTTGTAGGGGCCGATCTGCCGCCCTACGCCGCCGGGCTTTGACACCGGCGGCGTCAGCTCCCGGGTCCACTGCGGCGCGGTCCTGGCGCTGACCTCCGCCGCGGCCGAGCCGGCCAGAAAGTCGGTCTTCATGCCCTCGATCTCGAGCATGGCGTCCAGATCGTCCGCCAGCTCGGGCCGGCGAGCCCGAAATTCCTCCAGGAACGCCCGCTGCTCCGCCCCCTCCAGCTCGAGGGCGTTCATCAGCGCCTGGCCGAGAGTTTTTCGGGCGCTCTCGGTCATGGCCGGCAAGAGCTCACGCGCATAAGGAGCCACATGGCTCTCAGTCTATGAAATGCGCGCCCCGGAGCTAAGCAAAGCCGCAACAAACGCTCTCGGCTTTCGAGTTCCGCACCTGCCTCCTACGCCGATCGGTGGCTTCCGGCGAGGATCTTGGTGGGCTCACCCACGGCGGCCAGCCGGCCGCGATCGAAAACCATGCACTCGTCGGCCAGCTCCTCCAGCTCCGAGATGCGATGGCTCACAAAAAGCATGGGGACGCCCAGCTCGGTTTTGATGCGCCCCAAAAGGCGCAGCACCTCGCCGGCAAGGCGGGCGTCGAGGGCGCTGGTCGGCTCATCGAGCAGGATCATGCGCGGCGCCGAGAGAAGCGCCCGCCCGAGGGCCACGCGCTGACGCTCGCCGCCCGAGAGGCGCCCGACCCCGCGACCGAGGAGCCTGCCGAGGCGCAGCACGTCGAGCACCAGGCGGCCGTAGTCGTCCTCGAGGCGCGCCGCCGCCCCCGGAGCGTAGGTCAGATTCCCGCGCACGCTGTGGTGCGGAAAGAGCAGGGGATCCTGGGTCACCAGCGCCAGCCGCCGGCGCTCGGGCGGCAGCCACAGCCCGCGGGGCCGCTCGCACACCAGCTCGCCGCGCACCGCAACCCGCGCCGTCTGCGGCTGAAAGAGCCCGGCCACGGCGTGGAGAAAGAGCGTCTTGCCGCTCCCCGACTCCCCGGAAATGCCGAGCACGCTGCCGCGGGCGGCCATTTCCACATCGAGGGTGAAGCCCTCGAGGCGATGCAGAATACGCGCCTCGAGAATCACTCGGGCCCTCGTCTCGCGGTGAGCAAAAACGAGGCGATGAGCGCCCCCAAAGCCAGGGCGACGCTCACCCCCACCAGCTGAAAGGCGGCCTTCTCGCCGCCGCGCACGTTGAGCAGCGTATAGACCGCCACCGGGATCGTTCGGGTCTCGCCGGCCACGTTGCCGGCCAGAACGATGGTGGCGCCAAACTCGCCCAGGGCGCGGGCGAA
>JBCCLG010000545.1:0-4357 GCA_039027015.1 Acidobacteriota bacterium
CTCGAGCCCCTGCGCCTCGGCCGCACCGCCATCGAAGGGGTCGACCCCGACATCCATTTCGCCGCCTCCGCCGGGCCTCCGGAGCGCTTCGCGGTGCGGATCGCGCGGGGGGCCGCGGGAAGCCCGAGCGAAGAGCGGATCGTGCCCTTAGGAGCGCTGGCCGAGGTCAGCGCTCGCCCCCGCGCTTCCCCGCGCGAGCGCCGCGGCGGCAGGCCGGCGACCCGCCTGGCGATCGCCGGCGCGACGGGCGACGCGGAGCGCCTGGAGAGCACCCTCAAATCCCTCCCCCTTGCCGAGGATTCCACGGTTCAGCTCGCCGGTCAGACCCGGGAGCTTCGCCGCTCCTTCTCGCAGCTTCAGCTCTCCTTCGCGCTCGCCCTGCTGCTCATCTTCCTCACCGTCGCCGCCCTCTACGAGTCGCTGACCCTGCCGCTGGTGGTGATGACCACGGTGCCGGTGGCGTCGGCGGGAGCGTTTCTCGGCCTGCTGGCTGCGGGCGAGAGCCTCAACGTGATGTCTCTACTCGGCCTGATCCTCCTCGCCGGCATCGTGGTCAACAACGCCATCGTGCTCCTGCATCGAGCCGAGCAGCGCCGCCGCGGCGGCGAGAGCGCGCGGGAGGCCATCCGCCAGGCCGCTGCCGAGCGCTACCGGCCGATCTTGATGACCACCTTGACGACCCTGCTCGGCATGATTCCCCTGGCGCTCCTGGGCGGCGAGGGTTTGGAGCTGAGGCGGGCGCTGGCGGTGAGCGTCGCGGGCGGCCTGGTGAGCTCATGGCTGGCGGCGCTGCTGGTCGTGCCGCGTCTCTACGTGGTGGCGACGGCGCTGCGGGCCGGCGATCCGCCGCGGCTTCGCGATCGCCGGCGGGCGGCGGCGTGAGGCGTTCGGGTGTCGGCGCCCCGGGCGGCGATCGCGCCGTGAGCCGCTGGATCCTGTCGGCGGGGCTTCTCGTTCTGGGGGCGGTCTCGGCGTGGCGGACGCCCATCGCCTATCTGCCGTCCGGATCTTTCCCCGAGCTGACGGTGCGTCTCTCGCTGCCCCAGGAGGAGGACCTGGCGGCGATCACCTCGCGCTATTTCCAGCCCCTCGAGTCCTCACTCCGCTCGGTGGGCGAGGTGCGCGACGTGGCCGGTGAAGTTGACGGGCGCGGCGGCAGGTGGCGCGTGCGCTTTGCGCCGGCAACCGACGTGCACATCAAAGCAGCCCGGATCGACTCGGAGCTCGAGAGCCTCCGCCGCGGCCTGCCGGAGGGAGCCCTGCTGTCGGTGGATCCGGCGGCGTGGTCGGGGGGCGAGCGATCGATGCTGGTTTTCCTGCCCGCGGCCGAGGCCGGAGGGCGGGCCGTGGACTCTCGCCTCACCTCAGCCCTGCGCGATCTGCCGGCGGTGCGGAGCGTGCAGGTCTCGGGCGAGAGAAATCTCGAGTCGAGGACGGTGGCGCGCTCCGAGGCGCAGGATCTCGCCGCGCTGCGCGCCGCCGTCGTCCGCGCCGCCGGCCCGAGAAGAATCGGTGAGACGCCCTCCCCGGGAGGGCGGAGCATGCCGGTGATGGTCGGTGGCGAGCCCGGCCTTCTGGGCGAGAGGGCGGTGGTGTCGGGGGGCTCAGCCGTGACCGTGGCCTCTGCCGCACACCTCGAGCTGCACCTTGAGGAGCCTCTGTGGCAGGCGCGTTACGGCGGCGCCAGCGGGCGTCTGCTGCTGATTTCCCGGGAAGCCGAGGCCTCGCCGCTCGCCCTGCGCCTCTCGGTGCGGGCGCTGCTCGAGGCCCGCGGATGGAGCGGGGCCGAATTCCTGGTGGATGAAGCCGAGCCCCTCGTGCAGATGCTTGCGCGCCTCGGCTGGGGCGCCCTTCTGGCGGCGGTGGTTCTGGGCGTCGCAGCGGCTCTGCGCGCGGACTCTCTGGCCTCGAGGGCGCGAGCGGCGCTGCGCGGAGCGGCGGTTGTGCCGCTGGCCGCCGCGTCGGCGATTCAGGCGTTCTACCTCCTGGGCGTCCCGCTCGACGTCACGACGCTGATGGCGCTCACCTTCGGCGCGGCCGCCGCGATCCTTCTGGCGACGCTGCGCGAGGCGGGTCCGGGAGCCGGCAGGGCCGGAGTCTCCCTCGGCTTCGCGGCGCTTGCTCTGCCGGCTGCGGTGGTTTTGGTGGGCGGTAGCTGGGGGGCCTTTTTGATCGTCCCGGCCCGCGCCTTCGCCGTGGCGGTGGCGGCCTCCTGCGCGTCGGTCTTCCTGCTTCCTCGACCTCCGGAAACCTCGGGCCCGGGCGGCGGCGGCCCGGGCGCGCGGGCCTTCCGTTTCCTGCTGCGCCGTCCCTGGACGAGCCTTCTGGCCGGGTTCTCGGTGTCCTTCGGGCTCCTGTCGCTGTGCGGCGGTTCGCTCTTGCCTCGGCCGGGCACCCTTTCCCCCGCGGAGGCAGATCTCGCCCTGCGCGTGCGCTTCCCGCAGGGCCTTTCAGCGGCCGAGGCCAGCGCCGTGATGGAGCGAGCCGAGGCCGTGTTGGCCACCTATCCTGAGGTCCTGCGGTGGTGGAGCGTGTTCAGCACCCGCCAAGGGTCGGTGGGCGTCGAGGTTCGCGACGCCGACAAAGCGGCGGCGCGCCTGCGCGCCCTGAGCGCCCGGCTGGAGCTGAGGATGCAGACGCTGGGAGCCTCCGTGTCGGTGATCCCCCTGGCCGGTGCGGGGGCCTCAGAGCCCGTGCGATTTGATGATTCCCTGGTCGAAAAGCCGGGCATCAACGACCTTAAAACCTCCTATCGGTGGATCGCGCGCAGCGCCGACGCGTCTCGCCTCGAGCGGCTGCTCGAGCGCCTGGACGAGCGTTTCAAGGCGAGGTATTGGCTCCGGGAGCGGGTGGTGACGGTGCCCGACTGGCAGGCCCCCCGCGAGCGCTGGCTGCTGGTGCCGCGCCCGGGCAGCGATGCCGAAACCCGCGGCCGCGCGCTCGCCGCGGTGATGGAGCGCGCCAGGCAACCCTTCGCTCGCCCCGCCCTCGCCCTTCCCGGCGTCGCGCAGCCGGTTCAGGTGCGGGTTCAGGATGCGGCGGCCCCAGCGGAGGCGGGCGAGGTTCAGCAGCTGCGGGCTCTCCTGGGGGCCCAGAGCACCTCGGAGGGCGTGCGATCGGCCGCCGCGCTCTTCGATCTCGAGACCGATTTCGGCTCGCCCACTCTGAAGCGTCAGGGCGGAAGCTTCGTGCTGCCGATCACCCTGCGCATCGAGGGTCTGCCCATGGGCCGACGCCTCGACGTGATCGAGGCGATCCACTCGACGCTGCGGATGCCAGGCTGGCCGAGCGGCGTGGATCTCGAGCTGCCGGATCTGCAGCGGGCCGAATGGAGTCCGGAGCGCGCGCGGCTGGTCGCCGTGGGATCCGCGCTGCCGCTGATGCTGCTTTTTCTCGCCGCGGTGCGCACCGGCTCGCTGACCGTGGCGGCGTCCACCGCCCTGCCGCCCGCGGTGGCCCTGGCCTTCCTCGCGCTGCAGCTCGCCGTGAACGCGAGCGAACCCGACGAGCTGTCGATTCTGGCGATCGGTGGCGCTTTGACCGTGGTGTGGGGCCTCGGTGCGGAAATCGGAGCGGCAACCCGGGCGGGCTCTCTCACCACCCTCTCGGTGGCGCCGGGCTACCGCTGGCTGATCCGCCGGGTTTCGGGGGCGCTGGCCGCGAGCGCTGCCTGGCTGGGGCTGTTGATGGTTCCGACCCTCGGCCTCGACCTCGACCGGCACGCCTGGGCCGGCGCCTTGAGGTCGGCGGGCACGGTGGGCGTCGTGGGCCTCGGAGCCGCTTTCTTTCTTCTGCCCGTTCTGCTTCGGACGGTCGATCGGGCGCGTCGCTATGACCGCCGAGCAGCCGGCCTTCGAGCCGCGCCGATGCTCTGGCAGCCGCAGCATCTGGAGGGGCCGCCTTCGCTGGCGGCGCGCAACCTCAACAAAATCTACGGCAACGGCCACCAGGCGCTCACCGGGATCGACTTCGAGATCGGGCCCGGCGTGGTGGGGCTCTTAGGTCCCAACGGAGCCGGCAAGACGACGCTGATGCGCTCACTGTGCGGCCTGCTGACGCCGACCCGCGGTCAGGTGCTCTTCCGCGGGGTGCCCGTGGGGCCCGAGAACCTCAGTCGATTTAGGCAGCTCGTGGGCTTTCTGCCCCAAAGCTTCAACGCCTACGAAGGATTCACCGTCGAGGCTTTCCTCGATTTTTGGGGTCTTGAAATCGGTCTCCTGGATCCGCGACGGCGCCGCCTGGAGATCGAGCGCGTGCTCGAAAGCGTGGATTTGACCGAGGTCGCGGATCGCCGCGTGCGGGATCTTTCCGGCGGCATGCGCCGGCGCATCGGCATCGCCCGGGCGCTGCTCGGCGC
>JBCCLG010000546.1:0-4354 GCA_039027015.1 Acidobacteriota bacterium
AGCGCACGGTGACCGACTCGCCCACCAGAAGAGAGGGCAGCGGGCCGTGATCGGCGAGACAGGCGCTCACCAGATGCTCGATCCAGGTCTCGAGCCAGTCCACCGGCCTCAGCTCGCCGCAGCGAAAGCGCAGCACCGAGCCGTCGCCGGCGGCCCGTGAGTCGAGGGTGCCGATCAGCCGCCGCCGGGTGGGGGCGTCGTCTCCCGGCAGCTCGAAGATCAGGCCCAGAGGGCTTGGCGGCGCGGGGCGGTATTCGGGCACGTGACGCAAGAAGGCCTCGACCCGCCTGCCGGCAGCCTCCAGGCTCGCGGGCGCCAGGGCCGCGGGGGGCAGCTCGCCGCGCAGGGTGAGCAGCCGCCGCTCGACTTCGGGATCGCTCTCGACCCCCGCGGCTCGGTCTTCGAGCCTGCGCTCCACCAGCCATCGGCGCACCGCGAAGCCGTCGAGGCCCTGGAGCACCATCGGCTCGGCATCGTGCTCCTGCTCCTCCCACACCTCGAGGCCGAGGCCGAGGGTTTGCTGGCAGAACCAGCGGCTCGGCGAGCGCCAGAACTGCTGGAAGTCGCGAAGCGGAATTTCGATCGGGCCGCGTCGCGGCTCCTCGTCGTCTGCGGTCTCGAGCCTGGAGCCGACCGTCATGAGAGGCGGTTCGGCCAGGCGCGGCTCGCGCAGTCGGCTGGCGGTCTCCATCTGCTCGGGCGCATAGCTCACGAGGCGCGCGTCCCGGCCGTCGAAGTAGGACGGGCTCCAGGGCTGCAGGGGATGCACCCTGGTGACCAGCTGCCGCGGCGAGCGCCCGTCGGGCAGCGGCCTGAAGCTGCGGTCGAGGTGTTCCATCAGCTCGCTGACCACGGCCGAGGGCTGGCGCTCGGAGCCGTCCTGCTGAGACCTGCCGACGTGCGTGATCACCAGGCGATCGCGGGCGGCGAGGAGCGTCTCGAGAAAGAGGTATCGATCGTCCTCGCGCACGGAGCGGTCTCCAGGCCGGGGCTGGCTCGCCATCAGGTCGAAGCCCGGGCGGCGGTCGCGGCGCGGAAAGACCCCGGCGTCGAGGCCGCATAGACAGATGACCCGAAACGGGATGGTGCGCATGGGTCGCAGGGCGCAGAAGGTGATCTGACCGTTGAGAAAGCCGCTGCCGAAGCCGTCGACCGCCAGCGCCGAGCCCAAATGCTCGCGCAGCACCTGCAGCGAGAGTGGGGCTTTGGCATGCACGCGCTCGGCGGCGGACGCCAGGTCGTGGGCGACGTCGCGCACCAGCTGCAGGCCGCGCTCCTCTTCCTCGCTCTCCGCGAGAAAGAAATCATCGACCAGCACCTGCAGGGTCGAGGCCCACTCGCCCAGGGGGCGGCGGCGCCTCAGGTCGAGCAGATTCTCCTCGAGGCGTCCGAGCAGCTCGGCGAACCGGCCGACGGTTTCGGCAAGGCCCGCGGTGTCGCCGGACCACGGGGCCACGCCCGCCGCCAGGGAGTCGCCCTCTCGCCTCGAGCCGCCCTCGGAGTCGCCCTCCAGGCGGCCGACGGCGTAGCCCATCAGAAGGCGATCGAGACCGGCGCGCCAGGTGTTTTCCGGCCGCCCCGGGAGGTCGAAGAAGCGCTCCTTATGCTCCGCCGAGAGCGCCCAGCGCACTCCGGCATCGCGGCACAGGCGTCGCAGGGTCGGCAGATCGTCCTCCCCGAGGCCGAAGGCGCGGCGCACGGCCGGCGTCTCCAGCAGATCGAAGATCTCCCGCAGGGTGAGGCGAGCGCTGGCCAGCTCCAGGAGGCGCAGCACGATCTCGGAGGGCGGCTGCTCCCGGCCGGCGCCGCGGTCGGCGATCGAGAACGGGAGATAGGGCAGCGCCAGCTCGCGTGAGGCGCCGAAAACGGCCTGGATATAAGGTCCGTAGCGCTCCATATCGGGTACCAGCACCAGAACATCCGACGGTCGGAGATCCGGGAGCTGGTCGAAGGCCCGCAGGAGCTGGTGCCTCAAGACCTGCATCTCCCGCATCTCCGAGTGGCAGATATGCAGGGTGAGCGATTCGTCGGCGGGGTCGAGTGCGGCCGGCTCCTCCTCGCGGTCCGGAGCGCCGCGGTCGATAAGGTGCAGCACGTCGCGCTGCAGGACGGCCAGGGCGCCCTGACCTTCGGGTTCCTCGAAGTCGAGCTCGTGCCAGGCGTCGCCGTAGGCGTCGGCCCGCTGCAGCAGCTCGAAAAGCTCCCGTCCCTGCTTGCCGAGGGAGGCGAGAAGCGGATGGCCCGCCGTCCAATACTGGGCCGAGACGTCGCGATGGGCGAAGCGCCGCGCGAGGCGCGCGGTCTCCCTTTCCGAGCGCAGATCCCCCCAATAGTGGTAGGTCGGGCTCACGATGTAGGCGGTGACCGGCAGGAAACGTCCGAGGGCCACCAGCAGGTCGATAAAGACCGGCGGCAGGGAGGCGACGCCCAGAACCGCCAGACGCCTCGGCAGACCCGGCGGTGGCCGATCGGCGCCGTGGAGGCGCCGGATCAGGCGGCCGAGCGCCCGGTCGAGGGGTTCATCGGCCCTGCGCGGGGAGCCGCTCGTGGCGGCCGCGGGAGATTCCTCGTCAGCGCTCGCCAGGCTGCGCCAAAGCTCGGCCTGCCAGCGCTCGACACCCGCCAGCTCCCGCGGGCTTTCCCAGGAGGCGAGCATCTCGCCGCGATAGAGCTGGTAGTCGTCGAAGAGACCGGCCAGTCGGCTCGCCAGCTGGTAAAGCTTACGCTGATCTCCGTCGTCCTGCAGATAGGCCAGCGGAGCGGCGAGCGGCGGCGGGGCGTCTGGGGCGTCGGCGGCGGAGAGGTCGGCGCCGGCCCGCTGCCCGTGGAGGATCTCAACGAGGCGCCACAGCATCCGCTCTCGGCCGAAATCGGAGGAGTCCTGGCGCGGAATCTCCTCATTCGGCGGCAGTCGCGTCTCGGCCCGCAGCTGCCTCAGCAGGTGGCGACAAAAAGGGCGCGGGAAGGGGGTGGTCAGGCACGCGGCCACGCCGTGGTGCCGGGCGAGCTCGAGGGTCAGCCAGCGCTGCATCCCCTGGCTCTGGACGATCACCACCTCCTGCTCGAGGGGCGGCAAGGGCGAGCGGACGAGCTGCTCCGCCAGGTGTTCCACCAGACGGTCGAGGCGGTTGCTGGTGACCACCGCGAAATGCCCGGCCTCGCTCATGCCTGGAGACTCCCTCTGACGGCGGCAATCCGGAGCGCGGCGCGGGCTCGGACCATCAGGCGCAGAAATGCTCGACGAGGACCCTCAAATCCTTCGAGCAGCGCTCGAACTCATCCTTGGGCAGCCACTCGTCGGGTCGATGCGCCACCGAGATGTCTCCGGGCCCGTAGAGCACGCAGTCGAAGCGTCCGCTGTGGTGCATCCAGCCACCGTCGGTGGCGTAGGAGGCCGAGAGGGTCTCGGTCTGCGAGGCGAGCTTCGAGACTTCGCGATTGAGCTCGTGATCCTCCTCGAGGAGCATCGGCGGACTCTCGCTCCCGCGTTCGAAGATCCAGGCCTCGCCGCGAAGAGCTTCCTCGAGCCGCTCTCGGATGCGCTCGGCGATGGCGTCGCTGTCCACCCCGGGAAGGACGCGCCAGCCGAGGTCCATCACCGCCTTCTCCGGGACGATGTTGATCGCCGAGCCGGCTTCGACCCTCGCCATGGACAGAGCCACAAAGGGCACCTTCGAGAAATACCTGGAGTGGGCGCTGCGCTCTTCCTCCAGCTGGCGCCTGAGCTCCGAGAGAGCGACGATCGCGCGCCCCAAAGGCTCGACGGCGCTGTGGCCGAGGTGGGGATACCCGCTGTGTGCCGCCGTGCCGCGCACCACGAGCCGGCCCGAGGCGTGCCCCTTGTGCATGCGCACGGCTTTGAGGGAGGTCGGCTCCCCGATCACCGCGCAGCGGGGGAGGGGTCGGTTCGCCGGCCAGCGGCGCACGAAATGGTGGGCGCCGAGCGTGCCGAGCTCTTCGTCGAAGGTCAGAACGAGGGCCAGCGGGGAGCGCAGCGTGTCCGCGTCGACGCTCGCCGCCGCGTTGACCGCGAGGGCTACGAAGCCCTTCATGTCGCAGGCGCCGCGGGCGATCCAGCGGTCCTCGGTCTCCCGCAGCTCGAAGGGGCTGCCGGTCCACTCGGGCTCATCGGCCGGCACGACGTCCATGTGGCCCGAGAGCGTCAGCCCCTGGGCCTCGGGGCCGGGCTCGGGGCCGACGGTCACGATGAGGTTGACCTTCTCACCGTCGTCCGAGAGCTGGCGCTCGATGCGCACCCCGGGGCGATCCAGGTAGTCGGCGATGAAGTCAGCGATCGGGTGGTTGCTGTTGCGGCTGACGCTGTCGAAGGCCACGAGGCGGCGCAGCAGCTCGG
>JBCCLG010000547.1:0-4353 GCA_039027015.1 Acidobacteriota bacterium
CACTCGGCAACGATTTCTATGTCGCTTTCCCCTTCCAGAAACCCGCGAACTTTCTCGCGGGCAAGGGGCTCGTCATCAATGAGAAGGGTGCGGATGGGCACTGGCTCACCTCCGGTGCGGGCCGAGCTGACCGTGGGTCTTGGGGCGGGATTCGGTCAGCCGGGAATGGATGTTAGAAGCGCGGGTGCTTCCCGTTTCTCCATTGTACCGAGTGCCTAGACCCTCGCTTTTCAAACCCCGGCCGAGCGGAGCGCTCCCGGCGGCTCACTAATTCTTTCGCCGGGCCCGATTCCGTCGATGTCAGGCTTCGGGAATCTTTGTCAGGTTCCAGGCGAACTGTCACGATTCCGTCATCGCCCGGCGCCGCGGCGCCCAAGCCCGCTAGTTCGTCATAGTCGGAGCTTCGTCGAGGGGAATTCCCATCTCGAGAAGGGCGAGGAGCATCGAGTGCCTCGCGACCACGTCCTCGGCCTCGAGCAGCGCCTGCTTTTCAACCGGCGCGAGGGGCAGGCTCATGGCCAGACCGTTGAGCAGCGCCACGGGCGGCACTTCAGAAAGCCTGTCGATCTCGATCTCCACGCCTCGGAGATCGCTGAACCGGCGCAGGGCGGCCAGCAGCTTCTCCCGCGGGATGTCGACCGCCTCCTCCACCAGATCGTTCTCGAAGCCCGCGTAGTCGGCCTCCACGCGGCGGTAGCCGCGCTCCTGGGGAAGCTCGGTTTGAATTCGAAAGCGAGAAACGCCCTGGAGAACGACCAAATACCGCCCGAAGGGCAGGTCCTGGTATTGCTCGATGACGCCGACGCAGCCCACCTCATAGATGCCGACGGCACCGGCGGGCGCGGGAGTCTCTTCTTCGTCCTCATCGCCGCGGTTATCGGCGGGATTCGGCGTCTTGGGCTGCACCATTCCGATGTGGCGCGAGCCTTCGAGGGCGTCTTCCACCATATGCCGGTAGCGGGGCTCAAAGATGTGCAGCGGGAGCAGTCCGCCGGGAAGCAGCAGGCTACCGGTCAGCGGGAAAACCGGCAGGATAGGAGGGAGAGCGCTCACGAGTCCTCCGAAGGGGCGATGTGTTGTTCGACCGGCAGAGCCGCGAGAAACGAGCGCGCGGCCTCGTCCACGTGCGCGGGCTCGAGGCTGTCGAAGGTGACGGTCACCTTCACGGGCCCTCGTCCCCAGTGGGGATAGCTGCCGATCGAAACGGTCGGGAACTGCTGGGTCAGGCCCTCTAGCAGCGAAGCGATCTCGCCCTCATCGGCGCCGGTGGGCACCGCGCGGCTGACGAAGCCGCGTCCGCCGCCGAGCCGCTCGCGCAGGATCGGCATCTTCATGCGGAAGACTTCGGGCAATCCCGGAAGGATAAAGACGTTGTCCACCAGAACCGTCGGCCAGCGCACGTCTTTGCCGCGCACCAGCTCGCAGCCTTCGGGTACGAGGGCCATGGACAGGTGGTCGTCGGTCAGTCGGTCGCCGAAATACTCGCGCAGCATGGCTTCGAGCCCCGGCTCCATCATCAGGGGCCGCTCGAACGCCTGCGAGATCGCGTGCAGGGTCACGTCGTCGTGGGTCGGACCGACCCCGCCGCTGGTGAACACCCAATCGTGCCGGGCCCGCAGGAAGTTGAGGTCTTCGGCAATGGTGTCGACCTCATCCGGGCAGACGATCACCTTCTTGAGGGTTATGCCGAGCTGAAAGAGCAGCTTGCCTAAGACGGCGGTGTTGAGATCCTTGATCTTGCCGGTCAAAAGCTCGTTGCCGATCACCAATGCCGCTGCGCTAGGGTTCATCATCCACCTCGTTCGCACCCTATCAAAGGGCGGATGCCGCTCCGTCCGGCAGAGAAAGCTTCCCTATGAACCCGATCGTCTGCTTCGACGTCCACTACCGAGAGTCCTGGGCGCGGGCAGCTGCCGTAGGCATCGAGTCCTGGGAAGACGGCACGCCGTCCTTCGAGCGCACTCAGACTTTCGAGGGTGTGGCGAGCTACGTGCCGGGCCAGTTCTACCGCCGCGAGCTTCCCTTGATCCTGGGCCTTCTCCACAGCCTGCGGGCGGATTCGATCGAGCCGGCTCTTCTCGTGATCGATGGCTACGTCTGGCTGGGCGATGAGGAGAGTCCCGGCCTCGGCGGCCATCTCTGGAACGCACTCGATCGCCGGGCGCCGGTCGTGGGTGTCGCCAAGAACACTATGACGATCGCCGCGCCTTGCCAGGCGATCACGCGCGGCCGGAGCACGAGGCCTCTCTTCGTCAGCTCAGCGGGCATTCCTACAGACCGCGCAGCACGGCACGTCGAGCGCATGGCGGGAGACTCCCGCTTCCCAGCCGTCCTGAAGCGAGTGGATCGCCTATGCCGAGACGGGCGTCTGGCTCGATAGGCCGTTGACTTCAACTCAGCTCGAACAGAAGACTTAAGCGATGAACCGAGCAACTCGAATCAAGCTGCTTTCCTCAATTCTTCTCGCCCTGGTCTGGGCGCCTCCTCTTCCGGGAAGGACCCTCGATGTCGAGGTCAGCTTTCCAGGCCTAGAGGAGAAGCCCACGCAGCTAGCGCTCGAGATCTTGAATGCCGAATTTGGACCTTCTGAGTTGCTCCTCACGCTTGACGATTCGGGTCGAGGAGCTTTCGAAATGGATCTTGAGGGTCAGCAATGGCAGCTCTCCTGCTCCTCGCCCGAATTTTGGTGCGCTCCCCTGACGATCGAACCAGAACCGCCCGCCGGGCCGATTCGGATGAGCGTCTTCCGTGCCGGACACCTCGAGGGGAAGCTCGAGGCCCGCGGGCCTCTGCCCGAGCTTTTTCAGATCCAGGCGTGGGCGGCTTCGGAGGATCTCGCCGATCTGACCCTCGGAACCAGCGTTCCAATCGAGAGCGGCGAATTCGCTCTTAAAGTTCCGGCGATACCCTTGGATCTACGGCTGGCTTTTAAGGGCTGGTCGCCGGTCTACCTTTGGGACATTGAGCCGAAGGCCGGCGAGGCCGTCGGTTTAGGTCTTCGGCCGCTTCAGGCCGGCACGTCGCTGTG
Organism: Acidobacteriota bacterium; assembly: GCA_039027015.1. Taxonomy (GTDB): domain Bacteria; phylum Acidobacteriota; class Thermoanaerobaculia; order Multivoradales; family J023; genus JAUIJL01. The sequence continues at coordinate 3,029 of JBCCLG010000547.1, forward strand.
TGCTTTTGTCGTCGAGGAGGAGACCGGCCTTCCTGCCGTCGGCGCCCGGGTGCTCCTGCGGAGCCCCGCTCCTCTTCCGGGTACCTCGGCACAAGACTTCGCCAGGATAGGACGTCTCCAGTGGGAGACGACCGTCAACGACCGCGGTTTCTTTCAGGTCTCGGGGGCCCTCGAGGGGAGCTTTGAGCTCGAGCTGACGCGGGCTTCGGAAATCTCGGACCCTCCCCGAGAGCCCTCCTTGAAAATTGAGAGGATCGAGCTCACCGGCGGAGCAGAAACTTGCCTCGACGACGTGTTTCTTCCCGGCAAGAATCTCGTGACGCTTAGATTTCTGCCCCCGCACTGCCCGGACGAGAAACCCTGGTCCGTTCTTCTGACCAAGAGCCGAGGGACAGCGGCGCCTCCGCTGCGGGCCGACGTGGATGAGTTCGGCGCTCTCGATCTGCCCCTCGCGGAGGGCGACTACAGGCTTTCGGTGTCCACCGCTTCAGGGGAGAGAGTCTTACGCCGCAGCCTGAGCATCGATGGACCGACGGATGTGGAGATAGAGGTCGACTTGGTGCGCCTCCGCGGCAGTCTCGAGCTTGCGGGCGAGCCCGTCGTCGGCGAAATTCGACTGATCGGCGGGGAGTCCGACGCACGCTTCGAGGCGGGACACGATGGCCTGTTTGAAGGCTGGCTCGTGGATCCCCAAGGCGCCGAGTTCGTTGCGAACGTCAATTCCGTCCTGCCGCAATTTTCGCGCTGGAAGGAGCTAGGACCCCTGGAGAGTAAAGAAGGAGAAATTCGCCTCGCCGTTGATCTCGGAAGCTCGAGCCTCTCGGGTGTCGTCAAAGATCCGAGCGGTCAACCTCTTAGGCGCGCCCAGGTCACCGCCGCAGACAAGAACGGGATGGCAGTAGAAGCCCTGTCCGATGTGGAAGGACGCTTTAACCTTGAAGGCCTGGAGCCCGGTAGCTTCAAAGTTTGGGCGAGCCTGAGGGGCTACGGTAACTCAAGCACCCATCGGGTGACCGTACCCGAAGAAGGACAGCCTGCCGAGCTGGAGTTGATCCTCTCCTCCGGAGTAGACGTCGAAGGCAGGCTGGAGACCGCTGCAGGCCTTCCCGTCGCCGGCGCGCGGCTCACCATCCGCTTTCCTGGAGAGTTTGGCTGGATCGATACCGTATCGAGCGGCGCAGACGGGTCCTTTAGGTTTCGCGCCCCTCAGCAGGCTTCCTCGGTAGCGGTGACCGTTTCAGCGCCGGCGGTAGGAATGCTCTGGTCGGTCTGCAGAACCCTTCCCGAAGCCCCGAGCAGTCTTCTCCTGGAGATGCCGAGGGGCC
>JBCCLG010000548.1:0-4345 GCA_039027015.1 Acidobacteriota bacterium
CGCCGCTCAGGGCCCAGCAGATCAGCTGCCAGATGGAGTCGCAGTCTCGGATCGCCCGCGCCGTGGCGCCCACCATGGCTCCGCGGATCGCCAGGGCAAAGGGATAGACGAAGCTGGGCTCGGGCTGCATGAAGACGCCTTCGGGGCGCCCCCAAACCGCCAAATCCACTCCGTTCAGACCGGCTTGCTGGAAAAGGTTTGCCGCCGGGCCGATGCGCCCCGAGGCGTGGATGACCACCATTTCGTCTCCCGCGAGATCGCTGCCGAGGGCCTCGAGCGCCTGGGCGAATCGCGCTGGCGGTTCCTCCCAGGTCAAGACGTGAAGAGCGCGGGCGGCCTCGGCGCGGCGTCGTCGCTTGACGGGCCTTTGCCGAGGAAAGAGGCCCGCGGGCTCGCTGCCGCGGCGCTGCAGGAATCCCTCGTCCGCAAGAACCACCAGCGGCTTCTGGGCGGCCGCGCGGCTCACGGCCGCCAGAGCCAACTCGGCAGGAGAGGCCGCCGCGATCACGTCCGCGGCCTCGAGAAAGTCCGCGGCGATCTCGTCCTCACCGGCGGCAACCAGCACCACCTGCCGCCGGAGATCGGGGGGGCAGTGCTGCAGTAAAGCCTCTTCAGCCGGAACGCCCAGGGAGCAGCGGGGCCGCACCAGAACCGCGTAGGTGGTGCTCGGGGTTGGCGGGAAGCGTTCGAGCAAGGAGTCGAAAAGCCGCTCGAGCCGCCGAATCCCCAGGAACGTCGCGGCCACCGCGATCGATCGGGGCGCTGCGCTTGCTGGCTCAGGATGCGGACCTGACGCCAAACGGTCGAGAACCGCGCTTTCTTGGAGGCCGCCCTCGACCGTATACCTGGGCGGCAGGACCCCGTCATCGGTCAGGCCGAAGGCCTCGGCCGGCAGGTCTGAAAGGATGAAGTCCGCCGACGCGAGAAGACCGGTATGGCTCCAGACCCGCCGTGCCTGGCTGAGGAAGAGGCGGCGGTCTTCCCACGCGGCCGGGAGGTCCTGGGCCAGCCCCGCGCCGAGAACGACGCCCCTCGGAATCGTCCTGAGATCAGGCTCGAACCAGGCCAGGTCACAGGTCAGCTCGCCGCCGTAGATCACGGCATCGAAAGAATTCGCTCGATGCGCGCGAAGAAGCGCCATGGCCTGGAAGGCGTCCGCGGAGACCGTCTCGCCGTCGAGAAACTCCACCGACCGCTTGATCGAGACGTGTGTTGGGACGCCCGACCGCCGCAGGGCATCAGACGCCGCGCTGGCCTGATCCAGAAAAAGCTCAACGGAATGCTCCTGGGAGAGCGCCAGCAGCCACTCGAGGGACACGGGCCCGGGCTCCAGGGCCCTCAGGGGCTGGATCGACGTCAGGACAAAAGCGAGCCGCATGCCCTGAAAATATCAGCCGTCTCTTCGGCTGACCGCCAAGTTCAGGCAAATCGGTTCCAGCGAGCCCGCGACAGGGCTCATCCGTTGGGATCACGCCCTCAGGGAGGAGATAGTGGTCGGCGATGGTGCGGTTTCAGTCAGCGCCCACGGTTACCTCGAAAGCGTTGGTCTCGGCCAGAGCCTCACAGTTCAGTCCGCTAGCGACCTAGCCGTCCCGGGCCGTCTTTTCCAACGCCAGCTGCGCCTGGGCCCGGTCGGGGCGGTCGCCGTCGTCGAGGTCGTCGACCTCCTGCGCCCGGGCGAGGTGCCGCCGCGCCTCGTCGTTCCTGCCGAGGGCGAGGAGGGAGGTGGCGAGGGTCCTGCGGGCGAAGGCCTCGAGGTCCAGGTTTGGGCTCCCCAGCCCGAGGATGACCGCGAGGGTCTCTTCGGCTTCCCCGGCCGCCAGCTCGCTGAGCCCCAGGCCGGACTTGATTCGGGCACGGAGGAGGCGGGAAAGGATGATCTCCCGGCCGTGCTGCTCCTCGTCCTTCAGGAAGAGGTCGAAGGCCCGGTCTACGGCGTCGTAGGCGGGTTCTAGCCGCCCCAGGGCCTCGAGCGCGCGTCCTCGGCGCAGGAGGTTCTCCGCCAGCAGGATGGAGGAGTCCCCGGGCCCGCCCTCGAGGGCCGGGATGGTCTCGTTCAGCAGGTCCGTCGCCTCGGCCCAGCGACCGGACCTGACGAGCAGGTCCGCCCGGTGGCTTTGGGCTTCGAGCGCCCCCCCGGGGTTCTTCGGGGGGACCCCGTCGCCGCCGCCCGCGCCCAGGCCGAGACCGAGGACCAGGAGGGCCGTCGCGGTCACCGCCGTCGCCGTCGCCGTCGCCGTCGCCGTCGCGGAGCGGCGGCGCAGGGCGCGGCCCAGCACGTAGCGCCAGTTGGGCGGACGGGCGCTGATCGGCCGCGCCTCCAGGTGTTTCTCGAGGTCGGCGGCGAGGCCCGAGGGCGAGGCGTAGCGCGCCCCGGGCTCGGGGGAGATGGCGCAGGCCACGATGGCGTCCAGATCCCCCCGCAGCCGGCGCCGCAGGGCCTTCGCCTGGAGGCCACGGCGGGCGGCGATCTGGCCCTGCCTTTCGGGTGGCAGGGCGCCGAACCGCCCGCTCGGCGCGGGCTGATCGTTGCGTCCCGCGCGCCGGCGTAGGAGCAGGAGGGTCTGCGCCTCGACTTCGAAAGGGAGGGCTCCCGCCAGCAGCGCGTAGAGCAGGAGGCCCAGGGAGTAGACGTCCGACCGGGCGTCCGCCGCGCCGGAGCCCCACGCGGCCTCGGGGCTCATGTAGGCGGGGGAGCCGAGGATCAAAGCCTCCTCATCCGCCGGTGCGGCGGCGGGTGTCGGCTCGTCGACGAGGTGGGCGATGCCGAAATCGATCACCTTGGCCACCGGACGGCCGTCCACCTCAGTGACCAGCACGTTTGACGGCTTGAGATCGCGGTGCAGGACGCCCTGGTCATGGGCGTGGCCCACGGCGGCGCAGACCTGGCGGAAGAGCTCGAGGCGGGCCCGCAGCCCGAGGCGTCGGCGGTCGCAGTACTCGGCGATGTCGCAGCCCTCCACCAGCTCCATGGCGACGAAGGGGAAGCCTTGCTCGGTCTCCCCCGCCTCGTAGAGCGTCGCCACGTTCGGGTGGCAGAGGGCGGCGAGGGCCTGGCACTCGACGGCGAAGCGCCGCCGGGCCCGGTGCCCGTGGAAACGGTGCCCGTGGACCGGGCGGATGACCTTCAGCGCCACCCGCCGGCGGACCGGGCGCTCCTGGAGGCCGACCCAGACCTTTCCCATGCCCCCCTCGCCCAGGGGCTCCATCACGCGGAAGGCGCCGAGGCGCTCCGGCGGAGGGGCCTCGCCGTCGGGCCGGGCCCCTCCGTCCCGCGCCCCCGGCAGCAGCTCCTCGAGGAAGTCGCCGTGGACTTTGGAGGCTTCCCCCAAAAGGTCCAGGACCTCCGCCCGGAGGGCGCCGTCCTCGGCGCAGCGCTCATCGATCAGGCTCCGTCGCCGCTCCGGCTCGGTCTGCAGCACGTCCTGGAATAGGTCGAGGGCGCGGCGCTCGAAGCCGATGGAACTCATTGGGTCATCTTCCTGTGCAGCCACACCCGGGCCGCCGCCCAGGCGCGGCGCACCGTCTTGTTGGAGACGCCGAGGACCTCCGCCGCCTGCTGCTCCGACAGGCCGGCGAAGTACTTGAGCTCCACGATCCGCACCATGCGCGGGTCGACCTCGCCGAGGGCGAAGAGGGCCTGGTCGAGGGCCAGGAGGTTCGGGTCGACGATCGAGACCAGCGGCTGGTCGTCGTCGAGCGGCTCGATCTGCCGGCGCGGGATGCGTTTGGCGGCCAGCTGGCGCCGCGCGTGGTCCACCAGCACGCGGCGCATGGCAACCGCGGCGGCGGCGAAGAAGTGCCGCCGCCCGCGAAGCCGCGTCGGGTCCGAGGCGGAGAGTCGCAGATAGGCCTCGTGCACCAGGGCCGTGGCCGAGAGCGTATGGTCCTGGCGCTCATGGCGCAGGGACTGGCCCGCCATGCTCCGCAGCTCCTCGTAGACCCGGGGGAAGATGTCGTCGATGGCGTCCGGGTTGTTGGCGGCGTCCCGTAGAACCCGGCTCACCGTCGTGCTCGGATACGCCGCCGGTTCCCCACGGGCGCGGAGCGGATCCGGCGGGGCGGGAGGTTCTTCGAGTGTGGGGGGATGGGGGAGTTTTCGATTCATGGCGCGACTCCTCACCTATAGCTTCGCCGATCACGGCCCGTCGGCCCATTAAATCCCCGTCATTTTTGCCGCCGCCCGCGGTTCGGGGCCCCAGGGGCTGCTCCGCGGCGGCGGCGACCCCCTCCCGCGCGTTCCGGCTGGGCCCGGCACGGAAGTTCCTGCGCCATGGTGATCAGAGGCCCCCCGCTACCCGTTGGGGCCCACGGAGAAAGGAATAGACATGTCAGCGAATCAGAG
>JBCCLG010000549.1:0-4340 GCA_039027015.1 Acidobacteriota bacterium
CCACCCCAGAAAAGCAAAACCCAGAGAGGCGCTTCACAGATCACGAGATGCGCAAGAACTCGCCTCCCAATCTAGACCCGATGCCGAAGTCAGCTCCCGCCGGCGGCCTCCGAGGTCGATCCCGCACTCGCTTCGGAGGGCCAGCCTCTTACGATCTCCCGAACGAACCGGCCTGAGTCGGTGAGGTCGCCGGTTCCCCAGCCTCCGGTCGGTGATGCGCCCGGCCGAAGAACCGAGGCGCCCTCGTCTTTGTCGGCGATCGACCAATTGAGATGAGACAAGGCGTGCCGGCGGAGAAAGCCCATCCAGGCCTCGACCGATTCCCGCGCCACCGCCCCGTCACCGTTGGCGTTGACGGTCCCCCACTCGGTGACCATGAGCGCTACCCCCGCCTCGAGGGCCTTTCGGGCGTGAGATCTCAGCTTCTCTCCGTGACTGCCGGCGTAGAAGTGGAGCGTATAGGCCACGTTTTCATCTTCGAGGGGATCCGCCGCGGCCTGGTCTACGCGCTGTGACCATTTGGGCGTGCCGACGACGATCAGGTTGTCGGGATCGTGCTTTCGGATCGCCGAGATGACGGCCTCTGCATAGGGCTTGATGGTGCGGCTCCAGGAGATATTGAGCGGCTCGTTGTAGATCTCGTAGATCACGTGCGGCCGGTCGCCGTAGTCGCGGGCCATGATGCTGAAAAACTCAACGGCTTCGGCCCGGTGCTCCTCGGCGTGGTGGTCGTGCCAGTCGATGATCACGTAGAGATCCTCCTCGATGGCGGCCTCGATCACCCGCCGGACTTTGGCCAGCTCGGTCTCGGAACTCTCCAGGTAGCCGCCCTCCGCAATGCCCACCGCCGCGCGCACGATCGAGGCCTTCCAGTCTTCCTTCAGCCAGCGCACCGCGTCGGCGTTGTAGAACTCACCCTCCCACTGGCTCCAGAAGAAGCTCATCCCGGCCAGGCTGACCGGCTTGCCGGCGTCCCCGACGATGCGGGGTCCCTCGGCTCGCAAGCGTCCGTGATCCGTGACGGGGCCTGCCCAGGCGGGCGTCCAACCCGCCACGAGGCAGGCCACCAGAGTCATGGGCCGGATCAGCGATCCGATCCGGGGCAGGAGCGTTAAAGAGAGTTCTTTCATTGGGACTCCGTGTTCAGTGGAAGCCATCGGCACCCGATCCGCGGCACAGGACGTCGCTTGGGAGCTAGCGGTCTCTCTCATCTCGCGTCCGGCCAGCTTCTCGCAGTCGGGCCCTCTGGAACTTTGGGTTTGGGCGCCAACGATAACCCGGAGCCAGCCCACACACGCGCCCGTTACGGGCGGTGGACGCTGGCAGCCTATCCTCGACTGCTCACTCGGATGAGCCGCCTCGTCGAGCCTTGCGCCCAGGCCCCCCTCTTGCTAGCTTGCGCCCGAGAGCCTTCCTGGCGGCACGGCCTGCGCGGCGCAGGCCACGGCCGGAGGACTCAATCCCAATCGACCTGTCGGCGATCCGCGGGGCCGATACCGAGCACGGACTTGACTCACGATAATCAAAGTCAGCTTTGGCAGGTCGTAGGCGTTGCCGCCGTGGTGGTGCTGGTGGCCGTAGCGGCGGTCATCGGCCTGCGGCCGACTCAGCGGACGACCTTTCGCGCAGACGAGGCGCCGCCGAGCGACGCTCCATCGGCCGAAGAAGCGGCCTCGCCGGCGCCCACCGAGAGCGCCGCCGACCAGCCTCTCGATGCGGCGATCCGCCTGTGGTCCAGCGGCGAGGATTTAGACCTCGAGGGCGTGCGGCAGCTGCTTGAAGACGCCGCCTCGGCCTCGCCGGACGCCGTTGAGGTCCAAAGCGCCCTGGGTTTCTTCTGGGCCGAGCGCTTTGTGCAAGAAAAGAAGCCAGAGGATCTCGAAAAGGCTATCGCGTCGCTGCAGGAAGCGGAGGCGATCGACACTTCTTCGCCCCTAGCCCACGTGAGTCGAGCTTTGATCGCAGCGTTGACCGCTCAGTCCGAGCAGACCCAGGAAACCGCCGGGTCCATCCGCGAAGCCCTCCAAGTCAGGGAAGCCTGCCTGCCGAAACCGCTCTGTGAGCGCGGATATCGGCTGCTGGAAGAGGGTCGGTGATCGAAAGCCTCAGCCAGCTCGCCAGCACGACTTCGCTTCTTTCGGGATCGCTCGGGCCAAAAATTCGGTTCACCTACGCTCAGCGACGAGCGTAAAGCAAGGGTGGAAAGTCCGCCCGCTCTTTTCGGGAGGATGGAATTGGAAGCGAGGGTCATGGGGCTGGTAGTGATAGACGATCCTCTGCTGCTCGAATCCCAGGACCGCCAGATAGTGGCCGACGAGGCTGGGGGTAAAGAGCCACCAGGTCTCCTTGGGAGCCTGCCGGCTCGCTCGCGGCAGCAGAAACATGGCAGGCGGAACGGAGAGCAGCTCCGCCTGCAGAGGCTTTGGCATCTCGAACCGACCGTCGGCGCTCCAAGGCTCGGTGCGCGCCGTAAAGCCCGATTCCAGGTGCGGCAGCTCGCTCCAGGGGAACATCTCCGTCACGATGGCGGTTTTGCGGACCCTGCCCAGCACGCTTCCCAGGGCCTGGAGCGGATCTCTCACGTGGAGCAGCACCATGCCGAAGGTCGCAATATCGAACTCACCAACCTGCGGCGAGACGTCATAGATCGACTCATGGGTGAGCCCAGCGCTGGAACCAAAGGCATCGTGGGCCAACCAAAAGGCTCTCTGCAGCCTGCGCTGGAGCGCCCGCCTCGACTCCAGGAAGCCCACGTTGTCAACGCCCGCGTAGGGCACCAGATCCCAATCCTGACCCGAAGCCAACTCGAGTCCGACCACGCGCGCTCCCTGCCCCTCCATCCAGAAGGTGAGAAATCCGTTGGCGGGACCCACCTCGAGCACACGTTGGCCTGAGAAGTCGACATCGCCGCCGAGGTAGGCCTCAACCGAAGACCGCAGATCCCACTGTCCCTTCTGAAGTCCAAGACCGGGAACTTCGAGGCAGTGGTAAAAGAAGCACTCGTCGAGGCTCGGCAACCCCGCCGGGGGCGCATGGATGATTGAGGCCACCGTCATTCCCTCCTGATGAGCTTCCAGGGTATCGCAGCCTAGGCCCCCTGCCGTGCCCCTCAACAAAGGGACCTCCAACGCTGGAGGGGCGAGGGCTCTTTTCGTTCAGCTCTCCCGCAGCACCTCCGCAACCTCCAGGCGCGCCGCCCGCCTGGCCGGGAGGTACGCGGCCGCGAGCCCGCTAGCGATGAGGATCGAGGTCACCGCCGCGTAGGTGAGCGGATCTCCCGGGCTCACGCCGTATAGCTGAGAGGCGAGGGCGCGGGCGAGCCCAAAACCTCCCGTGAGACCGAGAGCGGAGCCCAGCACGATCGGCTTCAGCATCTGCCCCAACATCTCCCGGCTCAGCCTCTCCCCCGTCGCTCCGAATGCCATGCGCACGCCGAAGGCGCGACGATTTTGGGCGACGGTGTAGGCGATGACGCTGTAGACCCCGAGCAAAGCCAGGAGCAGCCCGAAGCCGCCGAATCCGGAGAGCACTCCCAGAACGGCCCGGCGACGGAAGGTGGAGCGATCCAGGAGGCCTTCCATGGTGCGCATTTCAGCGAGGGGAAGGCTCGGCGCGGCGGCGGTCAGGGCCTGCCGGATCGCCGGCATGGCGTCCGCCGGTGCGACTCGGGTACGCATGACCAGGTCGATCGAGCTCAGGTCGAAGACTTGGCGCAGCGAGAAGTACATTTCAGGCCCCGAATCCCGCTCCAGGCTGAAGTAGCGCGTCTCCGCCGCGACTCCCACGACTCGATATTCGCGGTCGCCCGTGGTCAGCGTTTTGGCAAGGACGTCGTTCCAGCCTTCGGCGCTCGGCCAGAGACGCTCGGCGAGCGCCTCGTTGACCACCACCACGCGGTCTTGGGCTCTCGGCTGCCCCTCCGCCGCCTCGGCGAGACCGGCGTCCGTATCGAGGATGGGGCGACCCGCCACAACCCGAAGGCCCAGAGCTTCCCAAGAGCCTCCGTCGACGATTCGCACCAGAGGCGAGACGCCGTCGGCATCCTCCGGCTGGGTCGCTTCCCGCACGCGCCAGGTACGCCAGCCAAAGTTGTCGCCCAAAGGAAGAGCGTCGGTCACGCCGGCGCTCGAGACCTCGGGCAGCCGGCGCACCGCGGCAAGGAGCCTGTCGAGGCGCGCGAGACGAGAGGCCGCATCGAGCGTGCCAAAAGGTAAATCCACCCGCAGCGCCACAACGTTCTCGGCGTCAAAACCCGGGTCTGTAGAAAGGGCGTGGGCCAAACTCCGAAGGAAAAGTCCAACGCCCACCAGCAGAGTGCACGCCAGGGCGATCTCGCCCGC
>JBCCLG010000550.1:0-4332 GCA_039027015.1 Acidobacteriota bacterium
CCTCGACCCTCCTGACTCTTATCGTGGTGCCGGCGATCTACCGCCTGATCGGCGGCCGGTAGCGTGAGGCCCCGGCGGCCTCCTCGATCGCCCCCGGCACTTGCATCCGAGGCAAGAATAGGGCGAAGATTCTGCCGGTGCGTTGCTATTTTGGGCCCTCGCTTAGGAGAGGCCGCCACATCCGGGCATCATCGAGTTTCCGAGACAGGAGAGAACATGAACACCCATCTCATGGCAGCGGCAGCGGCCGTTTTGGCCTTGTTGACCGCCTCCACCGCCAGCGCCGAGCTGACCAAGGCCGACAAGAAGAAGATCAAGCGCAAGCTCGAGAGCGGCACCCTCTATCTGCGCATGGACGCCCCGTGCGCCACCGGCCGTCATCCCTACGGCGTCTATAAGCGTCCCCTGGTCGAGATCACCCCTGAAGGGAGCAACATGGAGGTCGAGACCACCATGACGGCCAGCTTCTTTCACGCCGACTCGACCTATTGGGGAATTCGCATCAACGATCCCGTGGTGCTCGACGAGGTGGACGTCGACCGGGATGACGGCGAGGTCGAGATCGAGCTGGAGGGCGTCGGCCAGGCGGACGACGTCGAAACCGTGCTGAAGTTCGTGGAGATCTACTCCATGGAAGACTTCGAGAAGGCCTTCGAGCACGCCTTCTCGACGGTGCCGCTTCAGGATCTGCACGACGACTGGTCCGAAGACATGAAGCGCGCCGTGGCGGATCGCAAGCTCGTCGACGGCATGCTCAAGCGGCAGGCCTTCTACATCGTCGGGACGCCCGAGCGCTTCGAGAAGACCGAGGAAGAGGGCCGGCAGGTGGAGGTTTGGCACCTGCGTACGGATCGCGGCGTGAAGACCGGCTACTTCACCTCCAAGGCCAAGAAGTCAGACCTGCCGGCGATGATCCGCTTCGAGGGCGGCAAGCTCACCCGCATCGGCTCCTCCGGTTCGGGTCAGGACGATAGCTTCACTCTCGATTGAGACCCGGCCTCGGGCGGCGGCGGCCTTCGAAGCCGTCGCCGCTGGGCTCCTCAGCCCGCCGGCCTGCGGCTTCTGGCCCGCTCGAGAACCTCTTCCAGGCTCGCCCGCCCCTCGGCCAGATCCTCGACATCGGCCAGGGCGAGGCCGAGGGGCGTCAGGAACTCCTCGGATCCCTCCATGCGCGCCAGGTGCAGGGCGCGGGGCAGCTTCGATGTCCCCTCGATCTGTTCGAGCCGATATCGCCATCGAAACCTATTTCGCGGTATGCCCAGCTCTGTTCGGCGAATCGTCAAAGCCTCGCCTACGGGATTGCGAGCTTGCGCTCTTCGTCCTCGAGACATCCGTTCTCCCTACTCGAGTGGTGGTACGACGGATGCTTACCGCCGCTTTGGAGTCAATTCTCGGCTGACAGAGTCTATCGCGAAGTTTTTGCGAGTTGTCTGTCGTCAGCCTTGGAAATCACTGGAGGGGAGCAGGGAATCCGGGGCCCGAAGGGCCAATCGGGCCGTCCAGGAGCGCGGTAAAAGGCTTTTGATGCTGCCGCTACCTGGGTTCTCGCGCTTGAACGAGCCCAGACCGAGGATCAGGCCTCGATGGCTCAAAAGCACGTAGCCATTTTTTTGAAGTGAATCGAGGCGAGAATCTTCGAAAAGTATTTCTTTACGATAAATAAGGCGTGAGAGGTCCTCCGCCTCGAGCGAAAAAATATTTCGCGTCGCCAACGAGCCAAAGCGAACCGCCGCCGCGGTGGTCGGCCGCGGGTGCTCCATGCGGGCGTAGAAAAACGGAAAGCCGAGGGACCGAGGCTCCGGGCGGGCAGGAATACGCAGGCCACGGTCCACGATCCACACGTTGTCGCGGTTGGCGCGGTGCACCCAATATCGCTCAAAAACCGCCGGGGGCACGCCAAAACGCTGCTCCAGGACCTCGAGATAGGGCGCGGGGTCGACGATCTCGAGAAAATCCTCGACCGGCACGAATTCCGCCGGCGGCACTTGGCCGGCGCGGGTCGGAGCGTCAGTCATCCCGCGGGCGCTCCAGAACCGCGATGAAAAAGCCGCCGGTGTCGTTGTGGTGCGGCCACAGCCTGAGGGTGCCGGCGAGCTCGGGCAGGAAATCCTGGCCTTCCCAGGAGGTCACGCCGGGCGCGCTGCGCAGGCCGGGTACCCCTGCCGGGAGCACCCGCAGACCGGGGGATTCGCGCAGCACCGCGTCGACCACCGCCTCGTTCTCCTCGGGAGCGTAGGTGCAGGTGGAGTAGACCACTCGGCCGCCGGGCCGGCATTTTTGAACGGCCTTGCGCAGCAGCGCGGTCTGGGAGCCGGGCAGATTGGCGTGCATGGGAGCGCGCCACAGGATCTCGGTGTTTTTGCGCGTGGTGCCTTCGCAGCTGCACGGCACGTCGGCGAGGACCCGGTCGAAGAGGCCGACCTGCTGCGGCAGACTCGAGCCGTCCCATCGGCTGACGGCGACGTTGGTGAGGCCCAACCTTTCGACATTTCGAGTCACCGTCACCAGCCGTCGCTGGTTGACGTCGTTGGCGAAGACGAGGCCTCGGCCGGCCATATGAACGGCCGCCTGGATCGATTTATTGCCCGGCGCCGAGCAGAGATCGAGAACTCTCTCACCGGGCTGGGGGTCGAGGAGGTGAATCGGCAGCATCGAGACCTCCTCCTGAATATGGCAGTAGCCGGCGACGAAGGTCACCGTCTTGCCGGGCCGCGTGCCGAAGGCCACCCGCAGTCCTCGGGGATACCACTCGAGGGGAGTCGAGTCGATGCCGTCGGCGGCGAGCACCCTCTCGAGGCCCGGCCGATCGAGGCGCAGGGTGTTGGCCCATACGGTGACCGGCAGAGGAGCCTGGACGGCGTCGGCGAACGCACTCCAGTCGTCGATCAGCGGCCGGTAGCGTTCGAGGCTCGAGAGGTCCATGGAAGGCCTCGAGTCTATACGCTCGGCGGCCGTCAGCGGGCCGTCCACCAGCGGCAGGCGAGCAGCCGGAGCGCGGCGCGGCGCGGATACTCGATCGCCAGAAAGATCGGCCTTCGGCCGCGGCGGACTCGGAACCGCCGAGCCAGGACGTGCCAGCGGGCGAGGAGCGGCGCGAGCGCTCGCCAAGCCGGTGTCTGCCAATCGAGACTCACGCCTCCGCGCTCGACTCGGACCACGCGGCCCAGCACGGCGGCGGGCGGGACCCGATCCAGACGGTGACTGGCGTCGCCGGCCAGGCCGAGGCCCGCGACGGCGATCTCGAGGGCGCGGTGGCAGACGATCTCCTCGCTCCCGACCCGCGCGATCAAAAGATCGCCGAGCCGCGGTGACCCGGCGAGGGGCTCGGCGGTCACGACGTCTCCCTCGCGCACCAGCGGCACCATGCAGTGGCCGCGGATTCTGAATCGCCGCCGGGAGATAGGATCAGCTGCGGTCAGGCCGCTCGACAGCATCTCGAGCACGAGCCTGCGTTTCTCGCCATCGCGTGCCTTGGAGGCTTTGCCGGACGAGTCCGGTCGAGGTAGGTTAGCGGCCATGAGAAACTCAATGCTAACGAAGAGATGGCTCGTCCTGGGCTGTTGCCTACTGTGGAGCGCGCCCATGTTGAATGCCGCCGATATTCCCGCACCGCCCGACGTCGCGTCGCCCCCGGCCGACGCAGAAACAACCTCGAGCGGATTGGCCTCCAAGGTCCTGGAAAAGGGCACCGGCGGCGAGCATCCCGCCGCCGACGACAAGGTCACCGTGCACTACAGCGGGTGGACCACCGACGGCAAGATGTTCGACAGCTCCGTCAAGCGCGGCAAGCCCTCGACCTTCCCGCTCAACCGGGTGATCGCGGGCTGGACCGAAGGCCTCCAGCTCATGGTGACCGGCGAGAAGCGCCGCTTCTGGATTCCGGAGCAGCTGGCGTACCAGGGCCGCGCCGGTCGTCCCGCGGGCATGCTGGTTTTCGATGTCGAGCTGCTCGAGATCGAGTCCGCGCCCAAGCCGCCGGCGGTGCCCGAGGACGTGGCCGCGCCCCCGGCCGACGCCACCACCGAGAAGTCGGGACTCGCCTGGAAGATTCTTACCCCCGGCAGCGGCGAGTCGAACCCCCGCTCGCGCAGCACCGTCAAAGTGCACTACACGGGCTGGACGACCGACGGCAAGATGTTCGACAGTTCCGTGGTGCGCGGCGAGCCCACGGAATTTCCCCTCAACCGCGTGATCGAGGGGTGGACCGTCGGCGTGGGGATGATGGTGGAAGGCGAGAAGCGCCGCCTGTGGATTCCCGAGAAGATGGCCTACGGCGGCCGGCCCGGCGCCCCCCAGGGCATGCTGGTTTTCGACGTCGAGCGGCTGGAGATC
>JBCCLG010000551.1:0-4329 GCA_039027015.1 Acidobacteriota bacterium
ATGAAGAGGCGCTCGCCCTCGAGCTCAGCCACCGGCGCCGGCCGCTTCGCGCCCCGACTCCTCGCGCCCCGACTCTTCGCGCCCCAAATCCTCGCGCCCTGGGCCCTCGCCGCGGCCCTCGCCCTCGGCGGCTGTGGCGACGAGCCCGGCATCGCGGACGCGCCGGCGGAGACGGCCGGTCGCGGCGGGTCGTGGCTCGACGCCTCCCCCGAGACCGTGGTGGCCCAGGACCGCCTCGGCCCGCTCACCTGGGGCGAGGTCGACGCCTACATTCTCGGACTCGAGCCCTCGAGGCGCTGGCCGGGCTCCCGGGAGCCCACCGCCTGGCTTCAGGAGCTGGTTCGCCGCGCCGCCCTCGACCGCCTGCTGCTCGAGGAGGCGCGCCTGATCGGCGTTGACCAGGACCCCGAGCTGCAGGAGCTCGAGCGCGAGCTGCGCCGCTTCGCCTACTCCACCGCTTACCTGGCCGCCCACTCGAAGGCCGCACCCCCCAGCCCCGAAGACATCGAGCGGCTCTACGAGGCCCAAAAGGAGCGCTTTCAGGCCCCCGAGCGGCGGCGCGTTTTCAACCTCTTCCGCCGCTTCGAGGGGCGGGAGAAGGAGGCGGTTCGGCGCGAGGTGGAGGCCCTGCGCGAGCGCGCCCTCGCCGGCGAGAATTTCGAGCAGCTGGCGCGGGAGCATTCAGAGTCCGAGACCCGGCACCGGGGCGGCGAGATCGGATTTGTCAGCCGCGGACACTTCTCCGAGGAGCTCGACGAGCTGATCTTCGGCCTCGAGCCCGAGGTGCCGAGCCGCGCGGTCACCACCGCCGACGGCGCCCACCTCTTTGTGGTGAGCACCGTGCTCGAGGCGCGCAACTTTGCCCTCGAGGACGTTCGGCCCCTGCTCGCCCAGGAGCTGGCGGCCCGCCGCCAGCTCCAGTCGCTGCGCGAGACCGCCGCCGAGGCCGTGCCCGAGTTCGAGCAGGCGCGGACGGTGCCCCAGGAGGAGGTCGCCCGGCTGGTGCGATCCGGCCAGGGTCAGGCGGTGCTCTTCGAGCTGGGGGACTATCGCCTCACCGTCGCCGAGCTGCGCGCGCGGGTGGCGACGATCGCCCAGCGGCTGGGCGGCGCTCGGCCGGCGGACCTGGTGGCGCAGGTTTTTGGCGAGACGATCTACCGCGAAATTCTCTACCAGCACGCCCTGGCCGACGACTCCTTCGAGGCGCCGACCGCCGAGCTGGAGCGCGCCGAGACCCGCCAGCTGATCGACTACTTCACCTCCCAGAAGCTCGAGATCTGGATCGACGCCCAGCAGGAGATGGTGCAGCGGCACTACGACCGCAACGTTTTGCGCTTCGCCGCGCCGCCGCGCCTCGACGTGACTCGGCTCCTGGTGCCGAGGGGCGAGGAACCCATGGCTCGGATCACCGAGCTGGAGACCGCCCTCGAGGACCTCGACGGCGGCACCCTGGGCCTCGAGCAGCTGGCCGAGCGACTCGGCGGCCGCGTCGACGCGCTGGAGGCCAAGACCCCCGCGGAGCTGGCCGCTCAAAACCCCGGGGCGAGGCGCTTCGCCACCCTGCTCAAGGTGGGCGAGCACTCGCCGCCGCTGCAGGTCGGCGAGAGCTTGATGATGCTGCGGGTGGACTCGCGCCAGGAGCCCGTGGAGCGCCCCCTGGCCCTGGTGCGCGACGCGGTGGTGGCGAGCCTGGTGCAGCAGCGCGGCGCCCAGGCCTTTGCCAGCATGCGCGCCGAGCTTCTCGAGGAGGCGGGCTTCGAGCTGCGCGCGGACGCGATCGCCGACCTTCTCGGCTGAGGCAGGCTTTCAGTTCAAGCCGGCGCCGTGATCGTGCGGCGAGCCTCGGCGCGGCGCCGGCAGGGGGAGCGCGGCCAGCGAGCGCCGCTCGAGCTGCCCCGAGCCCTCGAGCAGCCGCAGGTGGGCTCCCATCGGCACCTCCGAAAACCGCTCCACCCGCCCCCTCGGCCAGCGAATCTCGAGGCTTTCGATCGCCGCTGCATCGCCCAGGCCGACCTCGAGGCGCAGGCTCGAGGCGCCGAAGCTGCCGCCCGCCCCAACCTGGCGGTGCACGCTTCGCGCCCCGCTCGGCGCCCGGAGCCGCAGGTGGACCCGGGCCCCGATGGCGTCGCGATTCGACTCGGTGCCCTCGAGCCTCAGGCTCACGAAGGCGCCGCTCCGCCGCGGGTTCACGAAGACCGCGTTGGCGTACACGTCGCCGTCGAAGGCGCCGCCCAGAACCGTCACGATGTCCTCGTCGCCGTCGTTATCGAGATCGCCGAACGACACCCCGTGCCCCTTCTGCAGGTGGCCGACGCCGGCGGCGGTGGTGACGTCGGCGAAGCTCTCGCCCGCGCGGTTGCGCAGCATGCGGTTGGGCACCAGGGCCCTGAAATCGGGCGCGCCCGTGCCGAGGTAGAGGTCGAGAAAGCCGTCCTGATCGACGTCGCCGAAATTTGCGCCCATGGTGAGGAGAGGACGCAGCAGCCCGGCCTCGCGGGTTCGATCCTCAAAGCGGCCGTCGCCGAGATTCCGGTAAAGCCGCGGGGCGAGGACGTCCCCGGTCTCGGCGCCCAAGACGTCGCTCACCACCGAAGTCCAGCGGGCCTCCTCAAAGGATCTGGCGTAGCCGGAAGCGAAGAGATCGAGGCGGCCGTCGTTGTCGTAGTCGAAGAACCAGGCGGCGAAGGCGGCGAGCGGCTCGGCGACCCCCGCCCGCTCCGTGACGTCCAGAAAGAGCGGGCCGACCCCCACGCCGTCGCCGTCATGCACGTTGCGCAGCAGGCGGTTGGCCGAGCCGAAGCACGAGAGAAAGAGATCGATTCTGCCGTCCTCGTCCGCGTCTCCGGCCGCCGCGCCCTTGACGATGGGGCAGGTGTCGCCCAGCCGCGAAGTCGCCTCCGAAAAGCCCGGGACCCCGGAGGCGCCGGTGTTGAGATAAAGCTCGCTGCCGCTCTCTCCCCGGCCTGCCGCTTCGTTACCGATAAAGAGATCGAGCCAGCCGTCGCCGTCGAAGTCCGCGAACACGCCGACCTGGGTCGGCCGGAAGCTGAGCAGCCCCCAAGCTTCGGTCACGTCCTCAAAGCCCCCGCTGCCGTCGTTGAGCAGGAGGGAGTTCGGCCAGCGGCCCTGCTCACGCCGCCAGGCTCCGCGCAGCACCAGGAGATCGAGATCGCCGTCGTTGTCCACGTCGCCGTGCACGAGGTTGAGACCGCCCACAAGACCCTCGAGACCGGCGGCTTCGGTGCGCTCTTCGAAGCGCAGCGTGCCGCTCGGTCCGTCGATCTCGCTGGTGAAAAAGCGCAGCTGCTCGCGGGTTCCCCAGGCGGAGAACACCACGTCGAGGCGGCCGTCGCCGTTAAAGTCGTCGAGAACGCTGCCCCCGGCAAGGCCCACGGTGTCGAGGCCCAGGGCGGGCGCTAAATCCACAAAGCGGCCGCCTTGGTCTCCGGGCAGGGGCTCCTCGGACTCGAAGGCCTCCGGCTCGATGAGCCACTCCTCGCGCACCCGATCGGGATAGACCCCCAGGGTCATCGCCGCCACGTTGTAGAGCCAGCGATTCCCGAGGTCTTCGGGCCTCTCCTCGAGCAGCGCCTCGAAGACCTCGAAGGCGGCGCGGGAGCCGTCGGGCTTCTCATGCACGCCGCCCTCGCGAATCGGCATCAGGCAGGAGTCGATGTTGTGCCCGTCCAGGCAGTTCTCCTGCTCGCCGCGCCGCAGGTGGGCGAGCGCCAGCTGAGAGCGCAGGCGGAACTCGAGGCCTTCGGGGTGCCGGGCCGGATCGGCGGAGACCCGCTCCAGGGATTCGGCGAAGAGCTGCGCCGCCTCGCCGGACCGGCCTGCGTTGAGCAGCTCGACTCCCACGCGCACCGCGAGGCGCACGCTCTCTCGCTCGTCGCCGGGCGGCGGCGAGGCGCGCAGCAGCGCGAGGCGCTCGCGGCTGGCGAAGGGATCGTCCATGGGTTTGCGGTGCTGGCCGAGCGCCTCGAGGCGCTCCACCATGCGCAGGGTGCCGGGGCTTCTCGGATCCTCCGCCGCGCCCGCAGGCCGCTCGCCCGCCGCCGGGCGGGCGCCTGAATCCCGAGATTCCGGGGAAGGCCCGCAGCCCGCGAGACCGACCGCGAGACAGGCCGCGAGAAGCGCCAGCCGCGGCTTGGCGCACCGGGCCCGCGGAGCTCGGCTCAAGGCTCCTTCCCTGACGCGCTCGCCTCGGGCCAGCGCATCTCCAGAGTCTCGAGCCAGCTCTCCGTGACCTCACGCTGCGCCCGCTCGACCCGCGCCTGCCCGAGGCGGTTCTCGATCTCTGGAGCGGCCTCCCCGAGAGTTTGCGGC
>JBCCLG010000552.1:0-4328 GCA_039027015.1 Acidobacteriota bacterium
CGAGAGAATCATGGTCATCTGGCGGCCCTCGAGACGGGAGCGGGTCTCGACGTTGGCCACGGCGAGGGTCTGCTCGGCGACTTTGTCGAGAATTTGCCCGCCCAGCTCGGGACGGCGCAGCTGGCGGTAGCGGAAGAAGACCGTGACCTTCACCTTATTGCCCTTCGAGAGGAAGCGCTTGGCGCGGTTCAGCTTGATGCCGAAGTCGTGCTCGTCGATGGTCGGGCGGAATTTGACTTCCTTGACCTCGATCGTGGTCTGGCGCTTCTTGGCCTCGCGGGCCTTCTTTTCGCGATCGAATTTTGCCTTGCCCCAATCCATGATCTTGACCACGGGCGGCTCGGCGGTGGAGCCCACCTCCACCAGGTCGAGACCCTGGTCACGGGCCCTTTTCTTGGCCTCTTCGAGGGGCACGATGCCGATCTGCTCGCCGTCGGATTCGATCAGGCGGACCGGGCTTTTGCGGATGCGGTTGTTGATGCGCGGCTGATTGGCGTTCGGCCGCACGGGGCGTCTCATCGGTCTACGGATGGTGACCTCCCTCCTCGACACGGCGGACGAGGACAGTCGTGACTTGTAGGGGGTAGCGTTCGTGAAGTGAGTGAAGGGCGAGCACTGCCTCGGCAAAGGGGCCTGTCGGCCGCCACGGGCCGCTAAGAAAAAGCATGCGCGAGGGCGGAGGCGCGCGCGCGGGAGCGCCTGCGCAGCGGCGGATCGCTGGCGGGGCGTCGGCTCTCGGACGCGTCAATGAGGCAGTGTGCTGACATGCGCGCCGGACTATAGCAGATCGGCGCGCGGCGCAGCGCTGGCAGGCGCCGGCGTCAGGGGGCCGTCGCCAGGTGCTCCTCGAAGAGCTCGAAGATTCGGCGGTATTCGTCGAGCCAGCTCGACGGCCGGCGAAAGCCATGCGGCTCCACCGGGTAGACGGCGACCTCCCAGTCTTTCTTCTCCAGCTCGATGAGCTTTTGGGCCAGGCGCACGGTGTCTTGAAAGAAGACGTTGTCGTCGAGCATCGGCGCGCACATCAGGAGCGGTTTCTCGAGGCCCTCGGCGAATTCGATCGGCGAGCTGCGCTCGTAGGCCAGAGGGTCGACATCGGGCGTGTTGAGGATGTTGGAGGTATAGGGGTGGTTGTAGTGGGCCCAGTCCGTCACCGGCCGCAGGGCCGCGCCGGCGGCGAAGAGATCGGGATCCTTGAACAGCGCCATCAGGGTCATGAAGCCGCCGTAGCTGCCGCCGTAGACCCCCACCCTCGAGGCGTCGACGCCGTGCCTGTCCACCAGCCAACGCACGCCGTCCTGGAGGTCCTCGAGCTCGGGCTGGCCCATATGCCGGTAGATCGCCATGCGCCAGTCGGCGCCGTAGCCGGCCGAGCCGCGGTAGTCCATGTCGAGCACGTGATAGCCGTGCTCGGCGAGCAGGGTGTGGAACATGAACTCGCGGAAGTAGTTCGACCAGCCCATGTGACTGTTTTGCAGGTAGCCGGCGCCGTGTACGAAAACCACCGCCGGGATGGTGCCGCCGGCGCCGCGCAGGCGCTCGGCGTTACGGGCCGGGTAGAAGCGCGAATAGACCGGGCGATCCTGGTGGCTCGAGGGCACCTCGACGATCTGCGGGGCCACCCAATCGATGGCCGTGAAGCGCTCGCTGACGGTGCGGGTAAGCTGCACGGCGGGGGCGCCGGCGCGAGCCTCCTGCACGTAGAGCTCCGGCGGCCGGGTGGTGACCGAGTGGCGCACCCACAGGCGGTCGCCCGCGGGCGAAAGGCCGTAGGTCAGCCGGCCCGCCGGCAGCGAGGTCAGGCGCTCGCTTGTGCCGCTCTCGAGGTCGACGCGGTGTACGTCGTAGCGGCCCGGGTGGCGGTCGTTGGCGACGAAGTAGATGTGGCGTTCATCGGCCGAAACCTGGGGGTCCTGCACCACCATCTGGCCTCGGGTCAGGCGTTCGGTGGTGCCGCTCGACACCGTGTGCAGGTAGAGCTGCGACCAGCCGCTCTGCTCGGAGAGAAACCACAGGCGGTCGGCGTCGACCCAGCCGAATTCGTTGAACGACCAGTTGATCCAGCCTTCGTGGGTCAGGCGCTCGATGATCTGCGGCTCTTTCTCGTCGAGCCCGACCAGGAAGAGCCAGCGATCCTTGTTGTCGTAGCTGATCGCCTGCACCGCGGCCCGCGCGCCGTCGGGGCTCCAGCTCATGCGCCACAGGCGAAGGTCGCGGGCCGAGGGATCGTCCTCGCCGTCCTTTTTTTCTGCGCCCTTCTCTTCCCCGCTGGTCTCTGCGTCCGGCTCCGCCCTGTCTTCCCGGGACGCTCGAATCTCGGCCAAGGGATCCTCGAAGATCCCCGGCAGGGTTTCTAAATCGACGTCGTGGCGGGTGCCCGACTCGGCGTCGAGCAGCACGAGGCTGTGGCTCCAGGAGCCCGCGGTGCCGACCTTGGGGCGCACGTCGCGCACCTCAACATAGCCATCTTCGGTCACCCACACGGGCATTTGATCGTCGCGGCCCTCGTCGCGCTCCGCGGGGGCGGTCACCAGAAGCAGAGCCCGGGCGTCGGGGGAGAGGGCGCTGCTCGTGATTTCGTGGTCTTCGCCGATAAAAAACGGCTCCGGCGGCGCGGTGGGGTCTGCGGCGCTGCGATCCGAGGCCCGCTGGCGTTTCTTCTCGCGGCGGCTTTGGCGCTCGGCGATCACCTCGAGAAGGCGCGGCTGCTGTTTGGAGAGGTAGTCGTCCTTCTCCTCCTCGGCTTCGGGATCGTCGCTCAGGCGGACCTCCGCCGGCTGCCACTCGAGGCCTGATTCGAGATCGCGCACGAAGAATTGCCCGTCGCGCTGGAAGGCCACCCGCAGGCCTTCGCCGGCGAGAAAGAACGCGTCGAATTCCCGAGCCGCGCTGCGCGTTAGCTGGCGCAGCCGGCCGCTCTCGATCTCGCGCACGAAGACGTCGCCTGAGCGCACGAAGACGGCGTGGCCGTGATCTTCCGAGAAGACCAGGCTCGAGGCGTCGATCTCGCCCCAAAGGCCGTCCGCCACCACGTCGGTGGTCAGCACCGAGCCGTCTTCGCCGAGCGAGAGCCGAACCAGCTCGCTGTCGTCTTCATCGCGCAGGGCGCGCTCGTAGTAGAGGTGCGATCCGTCGGCGGACCAGTAGGGCGACTCGGGGGTGTCGCCGATCCACAGGGGGTCCGACATGATGAGGTCGAGGTCGGGCTTCTCGGCCGTGGCGGCCCCGGAGGCGAGCAGCAGCGCGGCCCCGAAGGCGATCAGCGGCCGACGGGCGGGAGCGCAGGGGAATCGGCTCATTGCGGGGTCGCGCTCCGCAGCATGGTGAGGAAGGCTTCGCGCTGGGCGTCGAGGGTGGCGGAGGGGCCGGTGGCCTTGAAGAACCAGGGGCCCTGGACCCCTTCGACCACCGCGCCGAGCATGCGCGAGCCCGGCTGCGGCTCGGTGGGTCCGATGCCCATGGTGCTCGGGAGGAGCGTGCCTTCGACATCGACCCACGAGATGCGAAATTGGCCGTGGGCGAAGGACTCGCGCACGGGAGGGCTCGAGGAGCTGATCTCCATCTGGCCGATCCAGCGCTGAATGTTGGCCTCGACGCCGCCGCCGCCGCCCGGGCCAAAGTAGAAGACCGTCAGCTGGCCCGGACCGGCGGCGCCCGGGATCTGCGCCTGGGCGAGGCGCATCGAGGAGGCCGGGGTCTCGGAGATCCAGTTCTCTGGCAGGGTGAAACCCGCGCCCGGGGCCACGATCGCCAGGCCGTTGCCGGGCGCCGGTGCGGTGGCCGCGGAACCGCCGCCTCGTGAGGTCATGGGCGCCGGGATTCCTGCCGGAGCCGAGGGGGCGGGCGCTGTTCCTGCCGCCGGAGCGCTGGCGGAAGGGGCTCCGTACGAGGGCGAAGGTGCCGCCGGAGGCGCCTGTTCCGCCGCCGCCGGCGGAGCTGCTGACTCGTTGTCGCCTCCTCCGCAGCCGGTCGCAAGAACAAGGCACGCTAGAGGCAGGAGTATCGAGGCGAGCGGTCTCATCGTGGGTTCTCCGGTGTATTTCAAGCGGCGTCGCCGGGTGTTTCAGGCAGGTGAATTCCGGCGAGAATCTAACATGCGCTGTGTCTTTACTGGTCTTCGCAGCTGCCCTGGTGCCGCCCTCCACCGCGTTGCCGGGTGCTCTCCTCTCGACCCTCTGAGAACTCGCTGGGCCAACCGGTCTTGCGTCTCTCACGGCTTTTGGAGGATCGGGCCTGCAGCGTCCGCAGGGGCGTCCATTCTGCCGCCCTCCGCTGCGTCGCCCGGTGCTCTCCTCTCGGCCCCCTCAGAACTCGCTCGGCCAACCGAC
>JBCCLG010000553.1:0-4326 GCA_039027015.1 Acidobacteriota bacterium
AGGCGCTCGTCTTCGGCCGTCTGCAGACTGGCCGCGGGAATCCCCGTCCAGGAGGCGATCACCTCTTCGATGTCGCTATCGGTCACGTCCTGCTCGCCGGAATCTTCGAGGGCGTGGGTCAGCTCGCCCAGCTCCTCGCGGCGCTCGATCTCTTGCTCGCGAAGGTAGACGGCGCGCTCGAAGTCCTTGGCGGAAATCGCGGCCTTCATCTCCCGCTCCACCTCCCGCACCTCATCCTCCATGCGGCGCAGATTCTGCGCGTCGCGCACCCGGCGCAGCTTTACGCGGGCGCCGGCCTCGTCGATCACGTCGATCGCCTTGTCGGGCTGGTACCGGTCGGGGATGTAGCGGTCGGTCTGCAGAATCGCGGAGCGCAGGGCCGGCTCCGTGTAGCGCACTTTGTGGAAAGACTCGTAGCGCTCCTTCACCCCCACCAGAATCTCGAAGGTTTCCTGGGGGGTGGGCGGCTCGACGCTCACCGCCTGGAAGCGGCGCAGAAGGGAGCGGTCTTTCTCGATGTACTTGCGGAACTCCTTGAGCGTGGTGGCGCCAATGCAGGAGATCTCGCCGCGCGACAGCGCAGGCTTGAGAATGTTGGCGGCGTCCAGCGAGCCTTCCGCTGAACCGGCGCCGATCAGCGAGTGGATCTCGTCGATGAAGACGATCAGATCGTCGGACTCGCGCAGCTCCTTGAGGATGCCCTTGAGACGCTCCTCGAACTGACCGCGATATTTGGTGCCCGCCACGATCAGCGAGAGATCGAGGGCGATCACCCGCTTATGGCGCAGAAAAACCGGGATCCGGTCGTCGACGATGCGCTGGGCCAGCCCCTCGACGATCGCGGTTTTGCCGACCCCGGGCTCGCCGAGCAGAATCGGGTTGTTTTTGGTGCGCCTCGAAAGCACCTGCACGATGCGCTCCAGCTCATCATCGCGGCCGATCAGCGGATCGAAGCCGCCCTGGCTCGCCAGCTCGGTGAGGTCGCGGCCGTATTCGGCGAGAAAGGGCAGCTCTTTTTTCTGCTGTGCCGCCTCCTTCTCGCGGGCCATCGCCACCACCTCGTCGCGCACGGTGTAGAGGTCGAGGCCGGCCTCGGAGAGAACGCGCATCGCCAGGCTGGTCTCGACCTTCAGCAGGCCGATGATCAGGTGCTCGCTGCCGACCGCCGCGTGGCTCATGGTCTCCGCCTCGTGGGAGGCGTAGGCTAGGGCTTTTTTCGTTTCCTCGGCGAGCGGCAGGTCCGCGGTCGAAGACACCCGCTCGACGAAGACCCGCTCGCCCTCGATTTCCTTGCGGATGTCCTCCGCCTTGACGTCGAAATGCGCCAGGAGCTGGGTGACCGTCTCTTCGCCCTCCCGAAGAATGCCGAGCAGAACGTGCTCGGTTTCGATGACGCGGCTGCCGAGCTTGGACGCCTCATAGCGGGCGAAGAAGAGGGCTCGTCGAGCCTTTTCGTTGTATTTTTCGAACATGTGATTCAGCCGTACATCAAGTGTTCTGAGCCGTTAAAACCCCGGCTTCCAGAACCAAGATTCTAGCACAACGCCTCGCTAGGCTCGGATTGTGGGTCACCAGCACCGTGGTGGTTTCATGCCGCGCCTGCAGCTCCAGGAGCAGCCTGAAAACATTCTCCGCAGAGGCCGGATCCAGATTGCCGGTGGGCTCGTCGGCGAGCAGCACCCGCGGCCCCAGAACCAGCGCCCGGCACAGGGCGACGCGCTGCCGCTCGCCCCCGGACAGCTGGTTCGGGAAGTGATCGAGCCGATCGCCGAGGCCGACCTCCTCGAGGAGCTCCCGCGCCTGATCGGCCACCTGCGCCGCGGGCCTGCCGGCGATACGCCCGGGCATCATGACGTTCTCGAGCGCGTCGAAGTCCGGCAGCAGGCGGTGGAATTGAAAGACGAAGCCGAGGCTCCTGTTGCGCACCTTGGCCAGGCGCCTTCGCCCCAGGCCGCCGAGGTCCTGCCCGGCGACGCGCACTTCGCCGCGGTCGGGATCGTCGAGGCCGCCGAGCAGGTGCAGCAGCGTGCTCTTGCCCGAGCCCGAGGGTCCCACCACCGCCACCATCTCGCCGCGCGCCACCCGGAGGTCGGCGCCGGCCAAGACCTCGACCCGGCGTTCGCCGTCGACGTAGGACTTCCACAGCCCGCTCGCCTCGATGTCGAGGCGCTGATCGGCCCCGCTCGAGGCTCCGGGTTCTGCTCGGGGAGCAGGGGCTTCGGCGCGGCCCAGGGGTCTGTCGCCGGTGGGCTCAGGCACCGCGCAGCGCCTCGATGGCCCGCAGCGCAGCGGCGCGCCGGGCGGCGTACCAGGTGCTCAGGAAGGTGAAGATCAGAGTGGCGCCGCAGACCGTCATAAGGTCGGCGGCCTGCAGCTCGAACGGCACGTGATCGATGAAGTAAACGTCCCCGGGGGGCGCGATGAGCCCGAAGTGATCGAGCACCAGCGAGCCGCCGATGCCCAGCGCACCCCCCACCCCGAGCCCGCCCAGGGCCAGAATCAGGCCGAGGCTCAGGAACGCCCGCGACACGTCGCTCGAGGTCGCGCCCATGGCGGCCAGCATACCGACCTCGCCGCGCTTCGAGGAGATGAGAAGCGCCAGGGCCGTCACCAGGGCCATGGCCGCCACCGGAACGATCAGGAAAACCGATACGAACATCAGCCTCTTCTCGAGGTCGAGAGCGAAAAAAAGTCCCCGGTTCAGCTCCTTCCAGGTGCGCACTACAGAGCCCTCGGGCGCCGCCTCGATCAGCGCCGGCTTGAGAGCGAGCGCCTCGTCGAGGCCTCGGGCGCGAATCTCGAAGCGCTGCCGGCGCTCGCCGAAAAGCCGCGCGGCGCTGGCGAGCGGCACCGCGATGCGCGCCTCGCCTCCCTCGGTTTGGCCCGTGCGGTAGGTGCCGGCCACCCGCAGCGCCGCCGTGCGCGGCTGCGGGCCGAAGGGCGTCATGGTCGGGCGAGCCGAGGCCAGGTCGATGCGGTCCCCCGCGCCGAGCCCCCATCGAGCCGCCAGGCGATCGCCCACATAAACGCCGCCGTCAGCGAGCGCCGAGTCGCCGGCCGAGAACCCTCCTGCGCCGCCTGCGTCGCCTGCCAGCGAGGAGGAGGCGGCGAAGAATGAAGGCAGCTCGCCAGCGAAGCCCACCATGCGCACGTCGACCGCGCCGTCACCCACCAGCATCCAGCCGCGGCCGCGGATCAGGAGACGAACCCCCAAAGCGCCCGGCACCCCTTCAAGGGCCGCTCTCGCGAGCTCCACGTCGGCGTCCGCGGGCAGCTCGACCTCCAGGTGCGGGGTTCTCGCCAAAACGTCGCTGCGCAGGAAATCCTGCAGCCCCGAGAGCCCCGAAAGCACCAGAATCAGCGCCGCCACGCCGAGCGCGATGCCGCCGCAGGCCAGGGCCGAGAGGAAGCTCACGTAGGCGTCGCGGCGGCTGCTCTTCAGATAGCGCGCCGCCAAGAGGAGGGGCAGCGGCCAGCCCATCGAGGGGCGGAGCTTCGTCAAGCCCGCCGCCTTTTGAGGCTCCCGCACTCCGCCCGGCGCGCGCCTGGGCGCTCAGGAACTCTCAAGATCTCCGGCCGCTTCCCCGGCGTCGCCCGCGTCGTCCGCCTCGCTCTGCCCGGCCCCGGCGCTCGAGCGCGGCCGCAGCAGCGGGAAAAGGATGACGTCACGAATCGACGGGCTGTCGGTGAAGAGCATGGTCAGGCGGTCGATGCCGATCCCCTCGCCGCCCGCCGGCGGCATGCCGTGCTCGAGCGCGCGCACGTAGTCGTCGTCGGTCACGTGGGCCTCGTCATCGCCCTCCTCGCGAGCCGCCGACTGCTGGCGAAAGCGCTCGGCCTGAACGTCGGGGTCGTTGAGCTCCGAGAACGCGTTGGCGACCTCCATGCCGCCGATGAAGAGCTCGAAGCGCTCGGTCAGCTCCGGCTCATCCGGCTTCTGCTTCGAGAGCGGCGAGACCTCCACCGGATACTCCGTGATGAAAATCGGGTCGAGCAGCTTCTCCTCCACCGTCGCCTCGAAGAGGGCCATCAGCAGATAGCCGTAGGAGCGAGATTTCGGCACCTCGGCCTTGAGGCGCTCCAGCTCGGCGAGCAGGCTCGCCGGCGACTCGAGCACGGAGGCGTCCGAGCCGCCGATCTCGACCACCGCTTCTTTCATCGTGAGGCGCTTCCAGGGCCTCGAGAAATTCAGCGTCTCGCCCTTGTACGGCAGCTGGAGGCCGCCGTGGATCTCCTCGGCGAGGCCGCACAGCAGCTCCTCGGTGAGATCCATGAGCTGACGGTAGTTGGCGTAGGCCCAGTAGAACTCGAGCATGGTGAACTCGG